>JAEWMV010000215.1 GCA_023393045.1 Bacillota bacterium
GTGCCGGACCGAGCCACTGGGAGCTGACGACCAACAACGGGGAGACGCTGATTCTATCGAAGGTTCGGCATAAGCATATCCCCACGCAGGCACAGGTCTACAATTGGCTTTGCGGCGCGGGCCTCACGATCGAGCGGACGTACCGCAACTTCACCGGGGAACCCCTTACCGAGCCGATCAACGAGGGCACATACCGCGCGACCATCTGGGCGCGCAAGGACTGACATCGAAGCGGCGACCGTCGGGGCGGAAACGTCCCGGCGGGCATGTAAGCAATGAATAAGTTAAGGAGGCGTTTACAATGAGGCAGATCAACATCGTCCATACCCAAACATCAAGGAGGGTGACGATATTTTAGCCCTCCTAAAAAACAGGAGGTTTTATGTCTCTTAACTGGATTAAGGTTGAGGAATTCCCATTCGACTGCACGCTCCTGATGGAGCGTTTTCAACTGCGCTATATGATGGAGAGCCGCCGCGAAAACGAGGCGTGGCGGGCCAACATGGCGCTTGCGCTCGCAACCCACCCGGCGGTGAAATGGTACATCGCCCACAGATGCCCGGAATGCGCGGGCATGGCGGAGGAACTTGCCGCAAGCGCGCCGCAAAACGCCGATGCCGCCGCGATACGCAAGGCGGAAATCGCCGTGCTCGCCTCCGTGGAGGATTTCGTTTTATACACGAAGCCTGAGATCATGGACGAAAGCTGTGATTTCATCTACGCGTGGAAGGAAGAGCGCCTCTTTGAGATGGCGGACTTTGCGGGCAAAACCGTGCTGGACGTTGGCAGCGGCTCCGGCCGCCTCGCCTTCGCCGCCGCAAAGCGCGCCCGCGAAGTCTACGCGAGCGAACCCGTTGAAACGCTGCGCGAATACCTGCGGCAAAAGATCAGGCGCGAGGGCATATTGAACATGCGCGTGGTCGACGGCTTTGCAAATTCCCTCGCCTATCCCGACGATACGTTTGACATCGTGATGAGCGGTCACGTCGTGGGGGACGATTATGCGGGCGAGATCGCGGAATTGACGCGCGTGGTGAAAAACGGCGGCTGGCTCATCGACTGCCGGGGCGAGGAAGCCCATAAGAACAAGCCCGATGCGGAACTGCTGCGCAGGGGCTTTGAGGAAATGCATTACGTGAGCACGCTCGGCGGGGACGTATACCGCTACAGGAAACAGATACTTAAGTAACACCAGTCGCCCGCCGGAGCAAAGCGTTCCGGCGGGCGCTTCCACGAAACACGCAAAAAGGTTGAAAAGCGGGGTGGCCGCGCTTTGGAAGGGACTTTTGCAGATGATTTATTATCAGTACAACGAAGTAACGATTCGGAATATGGAAGATGCAGATGCACAAATCATCTGCGCCGCGGAAATCGCGCAGGGCGATCATGTAACGGTTGAAAAATACCACACCCGGCTTCGCGATCAGGCGGAGGGCAGATGCGCCGCGCTCGTTGCACAATACCGCGGAGACGTTGCCGGATATATCAACGTCTATTACGATTCCACGTGGGGCGCTTTTGCGAATTGCGGCCTGTGCGAAATTGTCGATTTCGGCGTATTGGAAAAATTCAGACGGCGCGGAATCGGGAGTACGCTCATGGATGCCGCCGAAGCGCTCGCTTTCGCGAAGGCGGATACGGTTTACCTCGGAGTAGGTTTGCACGCGGGCTACGGCAGCGCGCAGAGAATGTATGTCAAACGCGGATATATTCCGGACGGCTCCGGCGTCTGGTATGGCGAAACAGTCTGCGCGCCTTATAGCGCCTGCATGAACGACGACGATTTGGTGCTGTATTTTTCAAAAAGCAAATAAGAAAAGCACCCGCTGCGCAGGCGTTTTTATCGAGCGGTTATTCGTTGAATACGTTCAACCTCCCCTTCACAAGCCGCCACGCGGGATAAAACCTGTCCATATACGCGCGGAAAACGGCGTTGTGGCTTCTTTCCAACAGATGGACAAGCTCGTGTATCACCACGTAGTCCAAACACTCTGGCGGCTTTTTCACAAGCTGGAGGTTGAGGCATATGCAGCGCTTGGGGATCGTGCAGCTGCCCCAGCGGCTTTTCATATTGCGGATGCGCCACGAGGCGGCCGCGACGCCCACGATGTTCTCACAGCGCGCGAGAACCGCGGGAATCGCTTCCTCAAGGCGCGCGCGGTACCATGCTTCCATCGCCTTTTCGCGCTGCGCCGCCGTGCTTTCCCCGCGCATGGTCAGTATGAGGGCGCCCCCCTCAATTGCGACATCGTTGCGCGTGCCGCGCCGCAATTCAAGGCGGTAATGTTCGCCCCAAAAGAAATGGGTTTCACCCGAAACATACGTCTTGGCCTCGGGCGCGGGATGCCGCGCAAGTTTTTCTCGCTGCTTTTCAATCCACGGCAGGCGCGAGGCGGCAAATGCGCGTATCTCCTCGTCGGACACGGCGCGCGGGGCGGTGATCGCCACGTGGCCGTCCGGCGGGTACACGCGGACGTACATATTTTTGATCTTCTTTTTTTCAACGGCGAAGTCTACGCCGCCTATGGCAAAACTCTTCATCGGCGCACCTGCCCTTCAACCGGCCGAACGGCCCTGCCCCATGATAGCACGAATCCGATAGAGAGAAAAGCGCCGGTCACTTGACCGGCGCCGCAATGGCCGCTTCCAGCTTGCCCAGATCGTAGGGCGTTTCCTGATAGACGCAATAGTTGAGCCAGTTTGAAAAGAGCAGATTGGAATGCCCTCTCCAGCGCATGACGGGGGTTTTCGCGGGGTCGTCGCCGGGATAGTAGTTGCAGGGCAGGGCGATAGACACGCCCTTCCCGATATCGCGCCGGTATTCCCGGTCGAGCGTATCCCTGTCGTACTCGGAATGGCCCGTCACATACACGCGCCGCCCGCCCTTCTCCGCCACGAGGTACACGCCCGCCTCGTCGGACACGGAGAGTACCTCAAGGGAGGGAATCCTTTGGATGTCCTCCGCGCGCACCTCGGTGTAGCGCGAGTGGGGGGCGAAGTAAAAATCGTCAAACCCGCGAAGGAGGGGGTGCGTGGGGTTGAGCAGCCTGTGCGCGTACACGCCGGAGAGTTTTTCCATAAGAGGGTATTTGGGAATACCGTGGTGGCGATAAAGCCCGGCCTGCGCGCCCCAGCAGATGTGCAGCGTGGAGAATACGTTGTCGTTCGACCAGTCGAGTATGTCGCACAGCTCATCCCAGTAATCCACCTCTTCAAAGGGGAGCTGCTCGATGGGCGCGCCCGTGACGATGAGCCCGTCGTAACGCTCGTTTTGCACCTCGCGAAGGGTCCTGTAATAGCGAAGCAGATATTCCGCGCTGGTGTTCTTTGCGTTGTGCGTTTCCATCTGCAAAAGCTCGATTTCCATCTGGAGCGGCGTGTTGGAAAGAAGGCGCAAAAACTGCGTCTCCGTCGCCACCTTGGTGGGCATGAGGTTGAGTATGAGGATTTTGAGCGGGCGGATGTCCTGGCTTTTCGCCCGCATCTCCGTCATGACGAAGATGTTTTCCTCATTGAGCGCACGGATGGCCGGAAGTCCCTCCGGCACGGTGATGGGCATAGCGTAACCTCCATGGAACCCTGGTGGGCGGGAAGGTCTCCCCTCCCGCCCGGGGCGAAATACAATCAATCGGGGATGGCCGTATCGAGCGCCTGGCCCAAATCGTAGATCAGGTCCTCGGCATCCTCGAGGCCGATGGAGAGCCGGATGCTCTCAGGCGCACAGCCCGCCGCCCTCTGCTCCTCGGGCGAAAGCTGCTGGTGCGTGGTGGAAGCGGGATGGATCACGAGGGATTTCGCATCCGCCACGTTGGCGAGCTGGGAGAAGATCTCAAGGCTGTCGATAAGCTTGCGCGCCTGATTCACGTCCCCCCTGACGGAGAAGGTGAAAATAGAGCCCGCGCCCTTGGGGAAGTACTTCTTCGCAAGCGCGTAATATTTGCTCGAGGGAAACCCGGGGTAGCTGACTTCCTTGACCTTGGGGTGCCTGGCGAGGAAGTCGATGACCTTCTCTGTGTTGGAAACGTGCCTGGATACGCGAAGCGAGAGCGTTTCAAGGCTCTGTATGAAATTCCACGCGTTGAGCGGCGCGAGCGACGCGCCCGTGTCGCGCAGCAGCTGCACGCGCGCCTTGAGTATGTAGGCCACATTGCCAAGATCGGCGTACTTGATGCCGTGATAGCTCGCGTCCGGTTCGGTGAAGCCCGGGAACCTGCCGCTCGTCCAGTCGAAATTGCCGCCGTCCACGATGACGCCGCCTATGGAGCTGCCGTGCCCGCCGATGAACTTGGTGGCGGAGTGGACGACCACGTTCGCGCCGTACTCGAACGGGCGGAAAAGATAGGGTGTGGCAAAGGTGTTGTCGATGATGACGGGCAGCTTGTATTTCTGCGCGATTTTCGCCACCGCCTCGAGGTCGATCACGTTGATGCCGGGATTGCCCAGCGACTCGAGGTAGATCGCCTTGGTGTTATCCCGGACGGCCTTCTCGAAGTTTGTGACATCGTCCGGGTCGACGAAGGTCGTGGTGATGCCAAGCTTGGGCAGCGTGGCGGAAAAGAGGTTGTACGTGCCGCCGTAGAGCGTGCTTGCGGACACGATGTGGTCTCCCGCGCCCGCGATGTTGAGTATGGAATAGGTAATGGCTGCCGCGCCGGAGGCCGTCGCCAGCGCCGCGCTGCCGCCCTCGAGCGCCGCGATGCGCTGCTCGAACACGTCGTTGGTGGGGTTCATGATGCGCGAATAGATGTTGCCCGTGGTCTTGAGGCCAAAGAGATCCTCCGCGTGCTGCGTGTTGTCAAACACATAGGAGGTGGTCTGGTAAATGGGGACGGCGCGCGCCTTTGTCGCCGGGTCGGGCGCCTGCCCCGCGTGCACCTGCAGTGTGTCGAATCCGAGCTTCCTCTCGCTCATATTGGTTTCCGCCTTTCTTCAGCTTGATTTTTTCATATTTCAAAGCCGACAACGCAGGAACGCCCCTTTAAAAGCACATAAAAAACCGGCGGTCCTGCGACGCGCCGGCCTGATTTTATCAGAGTTTGTGTTCCGCTTGGATCACACAAGGCGTGGGCGCGCAGCAAAGAGCATGGGCATGCACATGCACATGGCCATTTCGCCGCGCATCATGACGAAGCTGCAGTTGGGTTCCAGGTTCTCCCGCTTCATCGCACTCGCCTTTCCAAAAGTATTTCCCATATAGTATTACACGCCGGGGAGCGTTGTCAACCGGAAAATTTCGTTTTTCGCCGCGTGCAGCCCGTCGGGCAGCCTAGCCCTCGTCGTCAAACTGAAGGAACTTCGCGGGCGGCACGTTGAGCAGGTCGGCGATGTCAAAAAGCATGTCCAGCGATATCGCCCTGTCCACATTCGTGGCCTCCACCGCGCCGATGTAGCCCGCGCTCTTTCCGATTTTCTCCGCAAGCTGCTCCTGCGTCAGGTTCCGCATTTTGCGAAAATATGCAATGCGCAGTCCAAGCTTCATGTATCGATCCCGATGCTCGATCTTCAAAACATCACCTCGTTCCCATATCCCACAAAAGTATTATGTGTGAAATAGTAAGTCTTATTTTATGAGCAGAAAAGCAGGTTTTCCCATTATTTGCATAATTTATTTTACCGACGCCGATTGACATTTAGTATTATGCGAAATATAATTATTTTTATGTAACACATAAAGATTTAATATGTGGCATAAAATATTATATTTATTACATAATAACCTGCGTGAATTGTTGCGTTTAGTTGGTTGATACGGTTAAAAGCTGCGGCGATAAACCGCTTTGCCCTGTGAGGTCATACCGGTAACCGGCCCTGACATGCCGTTTATCAGAAGATAAGAAGCAAGACGGAAACGAACATGATGCAGAAAACAACGGGCTCCGGCAGGAAGTATTTATTCACTGAACGGTTGATGAAGCAACTTGCCCAGATTCAGCATCATCCGCTTACGCTTATTGAAGCCCCTTCCGGTTTTGGCAAAACGACGGCCGTGCGGGAATATCTGCGCGAAAGTATCCCCGAGGGCGCACGGGAATATTGGTACACCTGCCTTGGCGAACCGGCCGCCGTGACTTGGGGCGGCATATGCGGCCTATTTTCGCACGTCGACGTCGAGGCGGCCGACAGGCTCAAGCGGCTCGGGATGCCCACGGCCGAAACGCTCATGTATCTGCCCGAGCTTGTGACGGGTTGCCGCTGCGCGAGGGAAGTATACATCGTAATCGACAACTTCCAGCTCGCCGAATGCGAAGTGCCCCACGAGCTCGTTTCCGTCTTTTCCATGCACCGGTGCCTCGATGTCCATTTGATCTTCATCACGCAGCATTTTGCCTCAAAACCGCAGGTCACTTTTCACAACGCAAACATCCATACGATTGAATCCTCGGCGTTCTTCTTCGACAGGGAGAGCACGGCGGGCCTTTTCCGCATGGAGGGCATACGCCTCACCCCCGAGGAACTCGACCATGTGCACGCGGGCACGGAGGGCTGGGTTTCCGCGATACGGCTGCAGATCATGGGCTATCAGCAAACCGGCTCCTTCGACTACACCGCCGATATCCACAGGCTGGTGGAAACGACCATATGGGATAAACTCACCGGCGAGGAGCGCGAATTCCTGCTCGCAGTATGCGTCAAGGACAGCTTCACCGCCCTGCAGGCGGCATTCATGCTGGGTGTGCAGACACTGAATGAACCGCTGCTGCGCCTTTTAAAATCCAGCGATTTCATACGTTTTTTCCCGCGCGAGGGCATCTATACGATACACAGCATCCTGTTGGATTACCTGCGGCATCAGTTCTATCAGAACCAGCCCGAAGAATTCAGGGAGAAGGTGCTGCGAAGGGCGGGCCAAAGCTATGCCGCGGACGGCAACCTGCTCGCCGCGGCGCGGCTCTTTTTCTCCGTCGGGGATTTTGACGCCGTGCTTTCGCTGCCCTTTAGCGCGGCGTATCTTATCGACAATAAGGAAAAGGGTCTTTTGGATTTCATCGCGGCGCTCACGGACGAATGTCCCGCGGATACGCTGTGCAATTATCCCGGCGCCATGCTGATGTTTGCCTACGGCATGCTTTTTGGCGGGCGCATGGAGCGCTTTGAAAAGCTGACCCGGCTGCTGCAGGGCGCGCTCGAAACCAACCGCGCGGGGCTTGGTGAGGAGGAATTGCGCAAGCTCGGGGGTGAGCTCGTTTTCGCGCTCTCGCTCACGCAGCGCGGCGGTTTCAAAAGGATGAGCGAAAGCGTGAAAGTGGCTCTTGGCCGCATCGGCGGCCCAAGCAGCTTTTTCACGAAGGACCTGCCCTGGAACGGCGGCTGCCCCTCCGCGCTCTGCCTCCTGTGGCGGCGCCCCGGCAGTCTGGATGAAACGCTCCGCGATCTGGGGGATTATCTTGCGCATTTTCAAGCGCTTTCCTCCGGACAGGGCTCTGGCGCGGCCAACGCGGCGCGGGCGGAAACCCTGCTGATGCGCGGCGAGGAAGAGAAGGCAAAAATACTCTGCTACACGGCCATCTACGAAGCCCGAAGCAAACAGCAGATATGCGTTTGCCTGGGCGCGGAGCTGCTGCTCGCGCGCATCGCCATACTCCAGGGGGACGCCGAAAGCTACATGCGCGCGGCACAGAACATACGCGGCTATGCCAAGGACCATCCGCACATCTATGTGATGCGCACGGTGGACATGTGCACGACGGCGCTCAGCTTCCTGCTGCACACGCAGGACAACGCGGCGAAATGGCTTTTTGACCTCGAGGACGTCGAGCGCGTCGCCTACGCCCAGAGCGTGCCGTATGCGCAGATACTCTTTTCGCACAACCTCCTCGCCCGGGAGAAGTACAGCGAGTTTCTCGGGGTCGCGCCACTCATCATGGAGCGGGCGCAGGGCGCGCAGTGCCTCTTTGCGCAGCTCTATCAGCACATCTTCCTCGCCGCCGCGAACAGGAAATACGGAAACGACCGCGAGGCTGCGGCGCATATCGGCGCGGCGCTCGCCCTTGCGCTGCCGGACGGGATCTATTTGCCCTTCTCCCACATGTGGGAGAATATACGAGACCTTGTGGAGTCCGCCCCGGACCCGGATAAAACGGCGCGCAGCCGCCGCGCGCGCGCGGAGCTTATTGCGCTGTGCAACAGGCAGGCACTGGGCGCGCGCGTCATCAGGAAAGCGTTTGTCGAGGTCAAATCCCCCCTGACGCCGCGGGAGCGCGAGGTCGCCCTGCTCACGCGGAACAGGCTCAGCCGAAGGGAGATCGCGGCAAGGCTTTTCATTTCCGAACAGACGGTGAAGAGCATACTCCAGAATGTATACCTCAAGCTTGACGTCCATTCCAAATACGAGCTGGACGAGAGAGATTTCTAAACAAAAGCATCCAAAATACGACAAAATGCCGCATGAAAGAGAAGCCCCGCCGCTGTATCCTATGTCGTACAGCGGTTTTTTTCGGCATGCGGCATGAGGCGTCCGTTCCGCTTCAGACCATCCGCCGCGCGGCGCGCATCGCCCGCAAAAATCGCAGGTATCAACGCAAAGGAGGCATCGCTATGACGCAGGCGGATCTTTTGAATCTGACCGGGCAGGACGAACAGGAGGATACCCTTAAGGGAAAATATCTCATCTTTACAATGGGCAGCGAGCTCTACGGGATGGAGATCCGCTACATCACGGAAATCATCGGGCTCCAGCCGATCACGGACGTGCCCGAAATGCCCGCCTACATCAAGGGCATCACCAATCTGCGGGGAAAGATCATCCCCGTGATGGACGCAAG
>JAEWMV010000218.1 GCA_023393045.1 Bacillota bacterium
TTTTGAAAGAGCGCAAAGCCGCAATGCAGGAGGATAATCACAAGGAATGAGATGAGGTAGTTTAAGAACACGAAAACGTAGCGCCCGAGCACGATGTCCTTCAGGCCGACTGAGAGCGAGCCGTACAGGCGCTCAAGGCTGTTCTTTTCCTGCATGGCAAAAATAGTGGAGGACATCAGCGCCATGTACCACGCGCCGGTCATGCACAGCACAATCACGGATGAATCCATGAACTCGAACATCACGATGATGAGCACCAGCGACAAATATGCGGCCAGTTGCGGCTTGATCGTATAGAAGTCCAGCTTCGTCATTTTTAAAAATCCGCTCATTTCCCCGCACCTCCTTTGCTCACGCCGATGACGATGTCGTCGATGGTCGCGGCGTCAAGCACACAGTTCCCGTAGCGCGCCGCCTCCTTGGCGCCGATGAGCCCCTCAAACCCCACGTCGGTTTTTCGAAGCCCCATCACGCTTTTTTGCAACTCCGGCGTCAAATCCCGCGGCCCGCCCTTTATGAGCCGGTAGCTGCCCAGCAAATCATCCGTGCTGCCGGTAAAAACCAGCTTGCCGTGGTCGATAAGCGTAATGTAATCCGCCGCGCGCTTGAGGTCTGCGGTAATGTGGGTGGAGAAGAGCACGCTTCTTTCCCCATCCTTGATATAATCCTGCAGGATCTCTAAAAACTCGTCGCGTGTTACGGGGTCAAGCCCGCTTGTCGGCTCGTCAAGTATGAGCAGCTTGGCGTCGTGCGAAAAAGCGCAGGCAAGCATCAGCTTCATCTGCATCCCGCGCGAGAGGTCTTTTACCTTTTTGTCCTTGGGCAGATCAAAGCGCTTGAGCATTTTTGCAAAAACATTGCGCCTCCAGCCCTCGTAAAAAATGGATACCACTTTTTCCGTGTCCCACGCCGTCCAGCCATCCACATAAAACACGTTGTCAAACACAACGCCGACATCCTGCTTGACGGCATGCTCGTATTTAATATTGTCCTTGCCGAAAAGCAATATCTCCCCCGCGTCCCTTTCGAGCATGTTGAGGATGAGCCGTATCGTCGTCGTTTTTCCCGCCCCGTTTGGGCCGATGAAGCCCATGATATAGCCCCGGGGCAGGGAAAAGCTGATATCGCGCAGCGCAAAGCCGGGGAACGCCTTGCTCACACCCCTTAATTCCAAAGAGTTCTCAGTCATTCTTTACCTCCAGTAAAAGCCGTAAAAGGCCCATGAGCTCATCGTCGCGCATGGACGCCCTTTGCGCCGCCAGTATCGCATTGTTGAGATTGTTTTCCACTTCCCTCACGAGCTGCTCGCGGATAAGATTCGAGCTGCTCGACATCACGAAGAAGCCCTTGCCCTGCCGGCTCGCGATAAACCCTTCCTGCTCCAGCTCGTTATACGCGCGCGTGGTGGTCAAAACGCTGATCTTCAAGTCCCGCGCCAATTGCCGCAGGGAAGGGAGCATTTCATCCTCCGTCAACTCCCCCGAGAGTATCTGCGCTTTTATCTGCTCCTTAATCTGCTCGTATATGGGCAAATCCGATTTGTTGGATATTACGATGCGCAAATCATCACCTCCATCTGTACTTTTTCAAACATATACAGTATATTCAGAAGAGACAGGTTTGTCAAGCATGCGGCGGCGCGGGTCGGCGGACATATCCATGCGGCGATTCTTTTTCTTTTGCCCCTTGGCGGTCTCCCCTCTTCAGATAGACGGAACAAATCAGAACCGCCAAACTGGCGGTCCTGATGATTGGCTTTTGATTTTGAAAATGATTCGCCCTGCCTGCGGGCAGCCCGTGTGCGCTAGAATTTTATGGGGTCCTTGGCGGAAACGCGCTTGACCAGGAGCAGCAGGAGAAGACCCACGATGAGGAAGAGAATGATGGAGCCGATCGCCCAGTACAGGCCGTAATGCTCGGCGAGCACGGGGTCAAAGCCGTGGTTGGAATACCAGTTGTGCATGCGATAGGAGATGGTGCTGAACACCAGCGGACCCACGAAGGTGGAAGTCCTGCCCGCGACGGAAAGGAATCCGTAAAACTCGGCGGATTTGTTGGCCGGGGCAAGCTGGCTTGCCATCGTACGGCTGACGGCCTGCACGCCGGTGAGGGAGAAGCCCGCGATGAAGCCGATGACATAGAACCAGATGATGTCCGTGATGAACAGCAATCCCGTAACCGAGGCGACCAGTATCACGAGGGGGATGAGGATGGCGTCCTTGCTGCTTTTTTTATCCGCGATTTTGCCGAAGAGCAGCGCGCCGAACGTGCCGGAAAACTGGATGAGGATGACGAAGATAATAAGCTGCGTCTGCTCCATGCCAAAGAGCGTGGCGCCGATGATTGCCGCAAAATCCATCAGCATCATAATGCCGTCATTATAAATCAGAAAAGCGAGCGTATACTTGAGGAATTCCTTATATTGCTTCACCGAGCGGAACGTCTGCGCCAGCTTTTCGAACGCGAGCACGACGGGGTTCTTGCCCTCCGGAATCTGCTCCGCCTCATGCTTTTCCACAACCCAGAGGAAGGTCGGTATGGAGGAGAGGAAATACACGGCGGCGGTAATCAAAAACGCGTAGGGGATCACCTGATTGCCGATGAGCTGTATGGGCAGCAGCACGATGAGAAGGGCCACGATGCCGCCGATCATGCCGATTGCCCAGCCCTTGCCGGAAACGAAGCCCACCGATTCGGGGGTGGAAACGTCCGTGAGCAGGGCGTCGTAGAACACCTGGGCCGCGCGATAGCCGATCTCCGCCAGGATGAAGAAGAGCATGCCCAGAAACACATCGCCCTCGCCGACGAAGAACAGCAGCGCGGTAAAGACGATGGAGACTGCGGTGAAAATCAGCAGGAATCTCTTTTTGGATTTGGTGAAATCCGCGATTGTGCCGAAGATGGGCGACATGATCGCGACGAGGACTGCTGCGACGCCCACCGAGATGCCCCAAAGCCGCGTTCCCTCCGCGCCGCCGACGACGACGTTTTTAAAATAAGCGGAATACACGGCGAGGAGCACGACGGACGCGTAGGCGGAGTTGCCAAAGTCATAAAAGTACCAGGAGCGTCGGGATCTCTTGTTCACTTCATCGATTTGCTTTTTCATAATTCACTCCAGTCAGCAACAGCATTGATTTTTAAAAGCGATCCAATGCCCTGTGAAACGGGCGGTGGGGCGCCAGCCGCAACAAGAAAAGGTTGAATGAATCACTACACGCATATTATCACGGGAGAACAGGGGGAATCAATGGTTTTGGAAGGAAAACGCCCGGGGATTGAAGGCTTGCACCCGGGCTTGCGCGGCGCGAAAACGCCGCCGCGGGGCGAATCCATTCGCCCTCTCCCCTTTCCCCTCCGTCCTATGATAAAATAACCCTTATGGGAGGCGACGCGCTTATGACGACAAGGACCATCATGCTTTTTCCCGAATTTGACAACATGGATATCATCCATGAAATCCGCCGCAGATACGATCCCCTCTGGGCGTTGGTGCCGCCGCACATCACGCTTGTCTTCCCCTTTGAGAGCGAGTTGACGGACGAAGCGCTCCGCCTGCATATACGGGAGCATTTGAAAGGCGTAGCGCCCTTTGACATCGCGATGCAGGGTTTTCGCAAGCAGGAGGACCGTCACGGCTATTACCTGTTCCTCGATGTCATAAACGGCGCGGGCGAGATAGCGGATATCCACGCGCGCCTCTATCGGGACGCTCTGGCGCCCTTTGACTCCGGCCGCGCCTATATGCCGCACATGACGGTGGGCCGCGTCTCCTGCGCGGAGGCGCTCAACGAGGCGTTTGTCGACGCAAGCCGGCATAAGGACACGTTTGGCGCGACGGTGAGGCGCGTTTCGGTTGAAATGATCGGCCCGCATGAAGAGTCGATCATCATCATCGAGCACGAATTGACGGGAAATTAGCGCGGCGCGCCCGACGCCATAAAGCAAAATCGATTTTTTGGTCCGACGCTTGACAGCGCGTCGGGCCACTTGTATAATCAGTAATACAAGTTATACTTTTAATACCACAAAGAGGAGGACGGCAGTATGGGCAAGACCAAGGGCGGCGACAAATATATGGGCTCCGTCAAGGTGGGGCCGAAGGGGCAGATCGTGATCCCCAAGGAAGCGCGCGATATGTTCGGCATCCAGCCCGGGGATACCCTGCTGCTGCTCGCGGATTCCACGAGGGGCATCGCAATCGAGCGCATGAGTGTGCTCAACAAGATCGCCGACGCGATTTTGAACGGGCGGAGCAAGGAGCTTTATCCCGAGGTTGACGAAGAAACCAACGTGGATTTTGCAAACAAAGTCAAAGAAATCAGCATGGATAAAGAAGGCGAAGAATGAGCGCGATCACAACCGTCAATTTGACGAAGAAATACGGCGCACTCACCGCCGTGAATAATCTCAACCTCAGCGTGGAGCAGGGCGAGCTTTTTGCGCTGCTGGGCGTCAACGGCGCGGGCAAGACCACCACCATCAAACTGCTTTCCTGCCTGATTCGCCCCACCTCGGGGGATGCAACGCTCCTGGGCGAAAGCATAATGGAAAACCCGCATGCCATCAAGCAAAAAATCAACATCTCGCCGCAGGAAACGGCGGTTGCCCCCAACCTCTCAGTCTTCGAAAACCTCGCGCTTGCGGCGCAGGTGTACGGGCAGGACGGCAAGCGCGCCGCGGCGAGCGCAAAGGAAATGGCAAAGCGATTCTCTTTGGACGGCATACTCCACAAAAAGGCCAAAACCCTCTCCGGCGGCATGCAGAGGCGTTTGAGCATCGCCATGGCGCTGATTTCAGAGCCGAAGATACTCTTTCTTGACGAGCCGACGCTGGGGCTGGACGTGCTCGCCCGCCGCGAGCTTTGGGCGTCCATACTCGCGCTCAAGGGCAAAGTGACCATGATACTCACCACGCATTACATGGAGGAAGTGGAAGCGTTGTCCGACCGCATCGGCATTATGGCAAACGGGAGGCTGCTTGCCGTTGGCACGGCGGACGAACTGAAGCGCCAAACGGGCACAAACAAACTGGAGGATGCTTTTATCGCGCTTGCGGGAGGTGCGCTATGAGGATATTCGTATTTGCAAAACGCAACGCCAAGGAGATTTTACGCGACCCCATCAACCTGTTTTTCGGCCTCGCCTTCCCGGTGGTGCTCCTCGCGCTTTTTTCCTTGATCAACGCCAACATTCCGGATGAAGCCAACAATCCGATGTTTGCCGTTGAAAACACAGCGCCCGGCCTCACCACCTTCGGCGCGGTGTTTATGGCCCTTTTTTCGGGCGTTCTGCTTGCAAAGGACAGAGGCTCCTCCTTTTTGATGCGCCTGTTCGCCTCGCCCATGCGCGCGACGGACTTCATACTGGGCTACACGCTGCCCATGCTCGTCTTTTCCGTGGCGCAATCGCTCGTTACGCTTTCGGTTTCCGTGCTGCTCGGGCTTCCCCTGCGCGTCGAATTGCTGTTGTGCGTCCTCGTAGTCATCCCCGTTACCTTTTTATTCGTGGGCTTGGGGCTGCTCTGTGGCAGCCTGATGAACGAAAAGGCCGTGGGCGGCATCTGCGGCGCGCTGCTCACCAATGTGGCGGGATGGCTTTCCGGCATATGGATTCCGCTGGATCTGGTGGGCGGGGCCTTTAAGGCGGTCGCGCAGGCGCTGCCGTTCTATCATGCCGCCGAAGCGGCGAAGGCGGCGCTCAACGGCCAAATGAGCGCGCTTTTCCCTCACTTGGCGGTCGTGCTGGGCTATTCGCTTGCGATCTACCTTGCCGCGGTGTTTGCGTTCAACCAGAAAATGAGAGGAGATAAGGCGTAGCATGAAACTCGTATTTCTCATCGGCAACGCGGCCGTGGGCAAGATGACGGTCGGGCAGGAACTCATGAAGCTGACCGGCCTCCGGCTCTTCCACAACCACATGACCATCGAGCCCGTGCTGGAGATTTTCGGCGCCTTCAACCGTGCGGCCGTGAGCCGGCTCAGGCAGGTCATCTTCGAGGAATTCGCAAAGACGGATGAATACGGGCTGATTTTCACCTACATGTGGGCGTTCGACCGGCAGGCAGACTGGGACTATATCGCGCATGTACGCGACATTTTCAGCGGGCAAAAACCCGATACGCAGTTCTATTACGTAGAGCTCGTCGCCACGCGCGAAGCGCGCCTTGAAAGGAACGCAACGGAAAACCGCCTGCGGCACAAGGCCTCCAAAAGGGACATCGGGCAAAGCACCCAACGCCTGCTCAACGACGATGACAGGTTCCGCTGCGAAAGCTTCGACGGGGAAGTGCCCTTTGAAAATTACATGAAGGTCGACAATACCGACCTGACGCCTGGAGAAGTTGCCCGTATGATAAAGGAGCGTTTTCAGTTATAATGAGAGCATGCGCGCAACGGGCCGCGCATAGCCGACTTCACTAAAGGGAGATGAGATATGCAAGCACAAGGGATAAACGCCAACTGGAAGCGCAACGCGGGCTTTTTTATCGCAGGCCAGTTTTTAAGCCTGTTCGGCTCCATGCTGGTGCAGTTCGCCATCACATGGCAAATCACGCTTGAAACGCAATCCGGCGCGATCATGACGCTGTTCACCTGCGCCTCCATGCTGCCCATGGTACTCATTTCCCCGTTTGCCGGGGTTTGGGCGGACCGATATAACCGCAAACACCTCATCAACATCGCGGACGCCGCCATCGCACTCGTGACGCTGCTGCTGGCGGCCGCGTATTACGCAGGGTTCAGGAACATCTGGTTGATGCTCGTCGTGGTGGTGGCGCGTTCTTTCGGGCAGGGCGTGCAATCCCCCGCCGTGGGCGCGCTGATTCCCCAAATCGTGCCGCAGGAGCATCTTGCGCGCTTCAACGGCCTGCAGAGCGCCATTCAATCCCTCACCCTATTCGCCGCGCCCATGGCAAGCGGCGCGCTGCTCACGTTTTTGCCCATCGAGCTCATCTTCTTCATCGACGTGGCCACCGCCGCAATCGGCATTGCCGTCGTCTTCATTTTCGTAAAGGTTTCCGGCGTGCCGGGCGCGGAGAAAAAAACCTCCGGCGCGCGCGCGTATTTTCATGAGCTCATGGAGGGTTTGCGCTTTATAGGCCGCACGGCCTGGCTCAAGATGCTGATCATATACTTCGCGCTTTTTAGCTTTTTCGTCTGCCCCGCCGCGCTGCTCACGCCGCTTCAGGTGGTGCGAAGCTTCGGGGACGACGTTTGGCGGCTCACGGCGATAGAGCTGCTCTTTTCCGCAGGCGCCGTGCTCGGCGGGATCATGATGTCCCTCTGGGGCGGTTTTCGCAACAGGACGCATACCATGATTTTCGCCTGCACGCTTTTTAGCCTCACCACGATATTGCTCGGCGTTGTCACCAACTTCTGGGTGTACCTGGGTGTGATGCTCGTTTGCGGCCTCACCAATCCGATGTTCAACACGCCCGCCAATACCATCCTGCAGACAAAAATAGAGCCCCAAATGATGGGGCGCACGTTTAGCGTGATGACGATGCTCTCGGGTCTCGCGCTGCCGCTTGGCATGGTGGTGTTCGGCCCGCTCGGGGATAGGGTTCCCATCGAGTGGCTGCTCGTGGGCACAGGGAGCATCATCTTCTTGGGCGGATTTACGCTTTTCGCCTGCAAGCCGCTCATACAAGCGGGCGAGCCTGCGCCCGCAGACGGGGAAAAAGCGGATTAGATCAGCGGTTTATAGAGCAGATGGGACCATGCGCTGAGGGAAAGTCCGTTCTCTTCGAGCGTTTGCCCAATGGGGTAGACGACGCCGAGCGCGTCGCCGTCCGGCTGATAGACGTCAAACCCCATCTTCTGATAGAAATCTATCGCCCAGGGCGCGTTTTTTAATACCAAGAGGATGCACAGGGAAAGCCCTCGTTTTTTCACGGCGTTGAACATATGCTGCACCAAAATGCCCGCAAGTCCCCTGCGCTGCCATTCCCGCCTTACGTAGAGGCCGGTTACATACAGACACTGACCCAGCACCCGATAGGATATCCAGCCCAGGGGCTGCCGGTGATTTTCCATGACGAACACATGGTCGTTTTTGATGATGTCCGAGAAGGTATCCAAACTGCCCGGCGCGCGCATTTCGGGAGAAAAAAGCGTGTTTGCGTCGTCATAACAGTCGAGCAAATTGTTTGAATCCGCCTCGTTGACGGGTCTGATGCGAAACATAGACGAGATGCCATCCCCTTTCAAGTGACAATTATCATATCACTTTGCCTCATTTGATGCAACCATTCGTTTCTTTATGGGGTTTCAGCCGCGCATACAAAAAGCGAAAGCCGATTGCCCCGACCGGCTCCCGCCGCAACTTTATTTCTCCGTACCGGATTTACAGTGCGAGGTCGACGTTGTGAATGGTGCCCGCCTCCCCGTTTTCCTTCAGGAACACGGAGGAGCTTTTTAATTTGCCGTACTCGCCCGCGTCGTCCTTGAAGGTGAACTGCGTGCCGATTTCCTTAAGATAGATGGCGCCCACGCCCGCATCGCCGAGGCTGACGAGCGTCTTTTCCCCGTTCTCGGAGGCCATGAGTATGGAGAGCTTGCCGAACACCTCGTCGTTCTCATCGATCCAGTTGTTTTTATCGAGGTCATAGAGCGCAAGCTCCGCGAAGCCATTGCCTGTGGCGGGGCCGAAAAGCTCCCCGCCGTCATTGATGAGGCCGTCCCCGTTCTTGTCAAGCGCGAGGAAGCCGCTGCCGCCCGTGGCAAAGGAGATGTTTTCCGCGCGCCCGTCCCGGTTCAAATCAAAGGCGAAGCGGTTTTGCGTGAGCTGCGGCGCACGCCCGTCCAGCGCTACGACCAGCGGGTCGACCACGTTGCCCATGCGCAGCTGCACGCGGGTCTCCTGATAGAACACGCGGTTCATGTTCATCTGCACCGCAAAGGCAAACTGCCGCCCGTCCGCCGTGGTGACGGAACCTTGCGCCGCGTAGTTCACGCTTTCCGTTTCGAGCGTGACCTCATGGTAGTCGTAGCTGAGAGCGAACCCCGGCATGGAAAAACCCGACGAAGACGCTGCGCCCATGTCGGGCGCGGGGTTTTGCAGCTTCACGCGCTTGCCCGTGAGGTAGAAAATCATATCCTCGATGAGCTTGAGCAGGGGAGAATCCGTCTGCGTCGCCTGCGCGTCGCTCGTTTTTCCGGCGGCGCTCGCGGCGGAAAGCCCTGCGCCCACCGCCCTGTCGCCCATGCGCCTGAGCGCATTTTCGCTCAGCTTGATTAAAAGCGCCTGCTCCGGCACGGCGCCGGCCTGGCTCCCGGCCGCGTCCCCTATGCCGTTGCCGCGCAGGGTGAGTCTTTCCTCAACGCTTTCGAGCTTCTGCTCCTGATGCGTGCTTCTCTGCCTGATGTAAGAATCGGCAATCTTCATCATAACCTTCTTGCTTCCCCTCGCGCCGCGTCCTTGCGGCGTGTAAACGGATATACCTTACTGTATATATCGTAATTTCCGCTGCCAAGCTGAAGGTTCGAGGCGAAACGGACGCTTCTTCGCCGGGCGCAAATCACACCCTCCGCGCTTGACAAGCCGCCGCCCACCCCCTATGATAGTGCCCGGCGGACACGGCGCATACGCCGCCGGTATAACGGGGAGGTATGGATATGGAAAAGCAACCGGATGAAATGAAAAAGGCGGGCCTAATCCCCCTGCGGCAGGGCAGGACGCGGCAGATGCTCCTTACGGCGCTTTGCGCCGCGCTCATCGCCGTGGGCGCGTTCATCCGCATACCGGTGCCCGTGGTGCCCTTCACGCTGCAAACGTTTTTTGTGACGCTCGCGGGGCTGCTGCTCGGCGCGCGCTTTGGCGCGCTCAGCGCGCTGCTCTATGTGGCGCTCGGCCTCATCGGCCTGCCCATCTTCGCGGGCGGAGGCGGCCCGGGCTATGTCCTCCAGCCGAGCTTTGGCTATCTCATCGGCTTCGTGCTCGGCGCGTATGTCACGGGCAAGCTCGCTTCGCAAGGTTCAAAGACGCCGCTTGGCCGCATGTATGCCGCCGCGTTCGCGGGGCTTGCCGTGGTATATCTTTGCGGCATGCTCTATTACGCCGCACTCAAGGCCTTTTACTTCGCCACACCCGTGCCCGTCGGCAATATTCTGCTGTACTGCTTTTTAATTTTCCTGCCCGGGGACGCCGCGCTCTGCGTTGCCTCCGTGCTCGCCGCGAGGCGGCTTTTGCCCGTGCTGGAGCGCGGCTGAACGCAAAAGCGGCGTGAGCTGCCCCGTGTAATAGACGCGAAGCTTATGCAGCGCGCGCGTGCAAACGGTGTAGAGCAAGGCCCGCTCCTCCTCGCGCGCGTAATTGCCCTCCCCGGCGTCATAGAGGATGACGGCGTCGAACTCCAGCCCCTTTGTCAGGTAGGAGGGGATGACGAGCGCGCCCGAAGCATATTCCTCCTCCTCGCCCAGGAGCACGCCGATTTTCACTTTGTCCTTGAGCGCGCGATGCACGTCGCGCGCTTCCTGTTTGGTGCGCGCGATCACGGCGATGGAGCGATACCTCTGCTCGCGGAATGCCTCAATGTCCGAAACGACCTGCCGCCTGAGCGCGCCCGAATCCGAAAATGCGCGCACCACCGGTTCTTCCCCGTGCCGCGCCACCGACTCCCCGCGCCGCGCCGGGGGCAGAAGCGAGGAGGCGAAGGCGGCGATTTCCGCCGTGGAGCGGTAGCTTTTGTTGAGCTTCATCACGAGGGTGTCCTCTTCGGGGAAAAGGCGCGCCAGCTCCCCGAGCAATCCCGCGCCTGCATACGGGTTGACGGCCTGTTCCGCATCGCCCAAGAGCGTCAGGTTTGCGCCCCCAAACCACAGCCGCAGCAGCTTGTGCTGCAGGGGCGTGTAATCCTGCGCTTCGTCGATGATGACAAAGCGGATATCGCCATCCTTTTCAAGCGCGCCCAGCAGGCCCGCAAGGTAGGCAAGCGGGGCCTGATCCTCAAAGAAAAGCTGCCCGGCGGAGAGGTTTTCCAGCGTGTCGCGGCAGGTTTCCAAAAGCGCCTCCCCATCCTCCGCGCCCGCGTTGAGGGGGAGCCATGCAATGAACTCCTTATAGAGCGCCGTGGGATCAAAGGCCGTCATCCCCGTGATGGCCGCGCGCGCGTCCTTCGTTTCCCGCTTCAGAACGTCCGCGCGAAAGCGCTTCCACTCCGCCCCGCTCATCTGCTTGCCGGAGGCGCGAAGCGCGTCTTTCAACTCAAACGCGCGCGCATCCTCCCAGTTTTTGAGCAGGAACAAGCAGCGCGCCTGTATGCGTTCCATCCTTTTTTTCATCGGGTGAGTGCGATACTCCCCGTGGTAGAGCGCATCCATCTCGGCGGCGGCGAACACGCGCGTCCCGTTGATTTCAATGTCGGCAAAGTTCCCGCCCTTTTGCGTAAGCTCCTGCGCGTAGCGTTCCAGCAGCTCCAGAAAACGCGCGGACGATTTGAGGCGTATGCTCTGCGCGCGCGCAGGATACGTCGGCCTGTCATACCCCGCGAGGAGGTATTCCATCATGGCGTTCACACTCTCCTTTTTGAGGCTGAGGCGGAGCGCCCCGTCGAGATATTCCGAAAAGGTGGTTTGGCGGATGTTCTCCTCCCCAAGCTCGGGCAGTACGCCCGCGATATAATCCCCAAACACGCGGTTGGGGGAGAGGATGAGGATGTTGCGCGAAGCGATTTTATCCCGGTACCGGTAAAGCAGATACGCCGCCCGATGCAGCGCCACGGAGGTTTTGCCGCTGCCCGCAGCACCCTCCACGATGAGGATTTTATAGCGCTCGTCCCGTATGGCCCTGTTCTGCTCGCGCTGGATAGAGGTCACGATGGCCTTCATCCTGCCGTCCGTACTCTTGCCTAAAATCTCGCGCAGTATCTCGTCGTCAATCTTCAAGGAACTGTCGAACATGTAGTTGAGCCTGCCGCCGCTTATCTGGTACTGCCGTTTGAGTGCCAATTCGCCCTCGATCATCCCCCGTGGACTTTGGTAGGAGGCCCTGCCCGTCTCAAAATCGTAGAACAGCGAGGCCACGGGCGCGCGCCAGTCGATGACGAGCGGTTTATACGCCTCGTCCGTCAGGTTGGAAAGGCCGATGTAGTGCGCGCGCGCCCCTTCCTCCCCTTCTCTTTGGAAGTCGACGCGGCCGAAATAGGGGGAGTCGAGCATGCGCTCGTACCTGCCCTGCCGCTCGCGCAAAATGGAGTGGGTCTGCTTCTGCCGCTTCATCGCATCGATATAGCCCATGAAGTCCGCCATCTGCTCGAGGCCGCCGCCGGGGCTGATGGGGCCTACGGTTTCCCAAAGCTCTTTTTGCGTTTCCAGCGCCTCCTCCTTGAGGCGCTCGTCGCGCGAGAGACTTTCCTCATACTGCCTTTGCGCTTGCGCAAGCACGCCGCTCAGGTATGCGCTTTCCTTCTGCCATTCCAGGTCGTTCAACTCCATACTCCTTCCTTTTCTTGCGCCGGACGTATTGACTGCGGCGCGCAAATGCGATATAATAAATATAGGGGTAAAATATTCACTCTCGCATATATCAATAGTTGAATTTAGTTTACCACAATGCGCCCGTTTTATCAATATGGATTCTCCGCTCCTGAGGGGCGGCTTTTTTATGCGTACGCGCGGCTTCATATAAAAATCCCCTCCGGCGTAAAAGGCGGCGGGGATTCTTCCTCGTTTGATTGACGCCAGAAGTTTACTTCTTGGCGAGGTACTTGCGCATGTCGATGGCCACGGCCATGAGGATGATGGCGCCCTTGATGATGTACTGAAGGTTGGTGGAAACGCTCAGCCACTGGAGGGCGACGGTGATAATTTGAAGCAATATCACGCCCGTGACGATGCCGGATATCTTGCCCGTGCCGCCCGTGAAGCTCACGCCGCCGATCACGCACGCGGCGATGGCGTCAAGCTCCGCGTTAAGCCCTGCCGAGGCGTTGTTGGAACCCACGCGTGCCGCCTCGATAAAACCGGAAAAGCCGTAGAGCACGCCCGCGAGGGCGAAGACGAATATGATGGTCTTCATCACGTTAACGCCCGAAATGTTGGCGGCCTCCGGATTGGCGCCGACCGCATACATGTTTTTGCCCATGGTGGTTTTGTTCCAGATGAACCACATGACGGCCGTGGCAATGATAGAGTAAAACACATAATAGGGGATTGCCACCCCGGCTACGGTGACGGTGCCCTTGACGACGTTTTTGTATTCCTCGGTGAGGCCCGCGATGGGCGCGCCGCCGTTGTTGCCCGCGTTCATGTAGATGAGGATGAGCCCATAGAGCATGAGCTGGGTGGCGAGCGTGACGATGAAGGGATGCAGGCTGAACTTCGCCACGAAAAAGCCGTTGAACATGCCGATGATGCCGCCGATGGCCATCACGAGCAGTATCACAAGGAAGATGGGCGGCGCAATCATGCCGGGGAACATCTTGCTCGCGTAGTCCGTGACGGGCTTTTGCAAAAGCGAGGCGGAAATGAGCATGGAAAGCCCCATCGCGCGCCCGGCGGAAAGGTCCGTGCCCGTGAGCACGATGATGCCGCCCACGCCCAGCGCGAGGAAGCTTGCGGAGGTGGCTTTTTTCAATATGTCGATGATCGACTCGAAGGAGAGGAAGGTCGTCGCGAACTTGGCGTTGGTAAGGGTGAAGATTTCAACATAGATGACGAGTATCACAAGCACGATGTAGATGGCGTTGTTGAGCAAAAAATTGCCCCACCAGCGCCGCTTATCGCGCGCGTCCATGGCGTCATAGGCGCGCTTTCTTTCCGCGAGCCTTGCGAATAAACCCTTCTTCATCAGTTCGGAGGATTTTTTGTCCATATCGTGCTCCTTTTAAACGTACTTTGCGGCAAGCGTGAGGATTTCTTCCTGCGTGGTGTTTTTTGCGTCCACCTCGCCCGCTATCCTGCCGTTGCTCATCACGATGATGCGATCGCACACGCCTAAAAGCTCCTGCATCTCGCTCGACACCATCAGCACCGCCTTGCCCTCTTTGGCAAGGTCTATCATCAATTGATAAATTTCATACTTCGCGCCCACGTCGATGCCGCGCGTGGGTTCGTCCATGAGCAATAT
>JAEWMV010000042.1 GCA_023393045.1 Bacillota bacterium
CGTCACAGGGCGTATCCAGATGTTGAAGAGGTTTTCCGCCATGTAGGTTAGATTGAACTGCCCGTTTTCCGCCTCGGTGAACTCCGGCAAATAATTATGCCCGAACTCAAGGGGGTTATCAAAGCGCACCCAGTTATACCACATGTACGCCGCCGCCACGGCAAAAACCGGCAGCCACGCCCTCCATTGCATCAGCGCCGTGCGGAGGACGCCGCGCCCTTTTTCCTTATCCTGCATATAGAAATAGGCGAACAGCGGCAGAAACGCGAACGCCGAAAACGGCCTGCACCCCACCGCAAAGGCAACGAGAAGGTATGCGAGCGCGCGCTTCCCTCTAACGGCAAAGCTTATGGCCAAAAGCAGCAGGAAGAAGTTGAGCGACTGCGCCATGAACCACACGCCTCCGTTGGTGCTCATCCACATGAGGTTGCTGCCCCATACGAGCAAAAGCGAGAGCAGCGCGCTGTCCTGTGGGGAGAAGCGGGCCCTCAAGGCAAGCTTGTAGACGAGCGCACAGCTTGCCATGGCGAGAAGCGCCGCGAGCAGGTTGTTGGGCGTGCCCTCGCCGAAGATCGCCGCGAAGGGCAGCATCACAACGGACGGGAACGGCGGGAAGGAAACAAAATACTGCCCGTTGTACACGGCAAGTTCGAGATAATCATAGTTGCGCCCGAGCGACACTTCCCCGCGAAGCCACGCGAGGGATTGCAGGGTATAGCTGTCCCACGCGCTGTGGACGAGTAGCGTGCCGCCGAAAAGGTCGTGCAGCAGCAGGTAGCCAAGCGCCATCAACAGCATGAGAAGGGCGAGCGTTTTGCGCTCTTCTTTACGGTTTCGGGGTTTTAACGATTCCATACGAATTCGTGCGGCGCCTCCTCGCCCTTGATGACACGAAGCGCGCCCGCCGCGAGCGCCTCAAGCTCATATTCGCCCGGCATGACCTCGACGGGGGCAATCCAGTCGACGCGCCGCGTAATCTCTGTGACCAGACGTTTAGAGTATGCCACGCCCCCCGTGAGTATGATCCTGTCCACGCGGCCGCAGACGACCGTGGCAAGGTCGCCGATGCCCTTGGCCGCGCCGTAGGCCATCGCCTCGAACACGAGGGCGGCGTGCGCATTCCCCGCGTCTATCATGCGCTCCACCTGCCGCACGTCGGCGGTACCAAGGTGCGCGCGAAGGCCCGCGTTGCCGCGAACCTTTTTGAGCATCTCGCGATAGGTATGTTTGCCTGAATAACAGAGTTCTATGAGCTGCTCCGCCTGCAGCTTGCCGCAGCGCTCCGGCGCAAAACCCGCGTCGTCATCGCTGTACATATCGATGGCGCGGCCGCGCTCGAAGAGCCAAACGCTTGTACCCCCGCCCAGGTGCTGCACGATGAAGGTGCATTCCTCAAAAGGCTTATTGAGAACCTCCGCGGCGCATTTATGCGCCATGGCGCGCGTGTTAAGCGCATGGCCGCGGCTCTGTTTCATAATTTCGGGGAGACCGGTGACGCGCGCCACGGGCGCGAGCTCATCCACCACGACGGGGTCGTAGATATAGGCCGATATGCCCAGCGGCCCGGCAATCGCGTAGGCCACTGCGCAGCCGACGTTTGAAATATGCTCGCGCAGATTTTTTGGGTCGCCAACAAAGGCGAGCATATCGCCGTTGATCGTATATGCACCGGTTTGGCAGGGAGGGAGCATCCCTCCCCGCGAAACGATGCAGTTGAGCGAATCCCGCGCCACTGTATGCTTTTCTAGCGCACAGAGCACACATGCTTTTCTGAATTCCAGTTGTTCGATTGCCCTTGAGAAAGGCGCGAGCTCATCGTCAGAATGCTCTATGGTTTCGCGGAACAGCTCGGTTTGATCTTCGAAAACGGCAATTTTGGTAGATGTGGTACCCGGATTGATGACGAGTATCCTTGGCATGCGTGGCAATCCTTTCGCGTTTCCCTGCGGAAACGTTAATGCGCGGCGTAATCGCCGCAGCATTATTTTACCACATATCTCAATTCCTCTCCATCGTTAATGCCGGTATATCCGTAAAGCAGGCATTGCGCGAGCACCGCAATGAACTCCGTGTTCGTCGGCGGCCATTCGCTCGCATTGTTCCGGAACAGGCGCGTGAGCATTTGACGGTCGCCCCGTTCGAACGTGCGCTGTACGGCAAAGCGTATGTTCCTCTCGATGCCGGCCTGTGAACATTGGTAGCGCTCCGTCAGCCTCGGATAAACGAAGGAACGCATGTTGTAAAGATATTCCGGATGTTCTTCAATAATGGTGAGTATCAGATACACATAGGCGTATCCTTTATATCGTGGATGCATGCCTATCTTCTGAAGCAACATGGCGGGGGCAAGAGCCAGTCTTTCCATCATTCTGATTCCTTTCATTGTAATAAAATAGAAGTGAATATGAAGCGCGCCGTAAAAACATAATAATTCAATATATTTTTCCAATTCAATCTATCGGCATAATTCGATAATATTCGACAATTTATCCATTTTTAACCAGCAGTGAACAGGTTTGTCGGAACTGCGTTTTGCCGCGCAATTTTGAAGTTGACAGTTATGAAGGCCTTAAGGTATACTATTTTTTGCGGTCGATCGCCGGGGAGCATAGCTCAGCTGGGAGAGC
>JAEWMV010000074.1 GCA_023393045.1 Bacillota bacterium
CCACCATCTGGAGGATGCGCTCCACCTCGCCGCCGAAGTCGGCGTGGCCCGGCGTGTCGATGATGTTGATTCTGTGTCCTTTATAGGACACGGCCGTGTTTTTCGAGAGTATGGTGATGCCGCGCTCGCGCTCCAGGTCGCCCGAGTCCATGACGCGCTCCTGCACGACCTCGTTGGCGCGGAAAACGCCGCTTTGCCTGAGCAGGCAGTCGACGAGGGTGGTCTTGCCGTGATCGACATGGGCGATGATGGCAACGTTGCGGATTGTTTCGTTCATATAGTAAAATCTCCTTTATAAACCGATATATTATACTCTTTTCAGCGCCCGATGGCAAGAACGGCGCGCTTTTGCCAAAAATGTTTTCAAGTTGACATACGCGCAAAGCTTTGGTACGATAAGCGCGAACAGAATACCGCCCGCTGGGGGAGCCGACGCATACGCGCTCGCGCTGAGAAATACCCTTGGAACCTGATACGGATAATGCCGGCGAAGGGAAGCGGAGGACAAATACCATCAAAAGGCCTTTTGGCATTTGACTGTCCCCGCACAGAGTGCGGGGATTTTTGTTTGGAAAGGGAACATATGGAATTCATACTCTTTGAAAAGCTCGCGGAGCTTTCGGCCAAGGAATGGGTGCTGCTCGCCGTTGCCGCGGCGCTGAGCGCGGCGCTCATCGTCATCCTCGTGCGCATGGCAAAAAAGCACCGCGAACAAAGCAGCGCCGCACCCGCAAAGCGCATCCCCACGCGCGTGCTCGTGCAGGGCGCGCTGTGCCTTTCCGTGGCGTTTGTCCTGAGCTACATCAAGCTGTTTTCCCTGCCCATGGGCGGCTCGGTGACGCTTTTTTCCATGCTGCCCGTGGTGCTCTTCGGCTATCTCTACGGCCCGGCCTACGGCTTCACCGCCGCGCTCGCCTTCAGCCTGCTGCAGCTCATACAGGATCCCTACATCATCCATCCCGTCCAGTACGCGCTCGATTACCTTCTGGCCTTCACCGCGCTGGGCTTAGGCTCGCTCTTTCCCAAAAGCTTGCCGCTGGGCGTGGCGGTGTCCGGCTTTGCGCGCCTTGTTTGCAGCGTGATTTCCGGAGTGGTGTTCTTTAGCGAATACGCGGCGGAAGCCGGTTATTCAAGCGCGCTGTGGTATTCCGTGGCCTACAACGGCTCGACCATCGGCATTGAAACCGTGCTTTGCGTCATCGCTGCGGCGCTGCCCGTCGTGGCGCGCACGACGGAGCGCATCAGGGCGAAGTGAGCGTTTGGCAACCCCGACGTCCCTTTATGCGAAAAGCCGGCGAACCGCCGGCTTTTTTGCGTGCGTACACAGAAAATTCACTCGCAATCGGCCCGTTTCGGCGGTATAATAAAGGCCATGAGGCAACCAAAGGACCGGCCGGGCGACGAACCGGATTTGCGGGAGCGCGAAGAGAGGCGCCGTAAAAGCGTGCGCCTTACGTTGCTGTGCGCTTTTGGGCTGCTGCTCGCGGGCGGCATCGCGGGCGCGTACTTCACGCGCAACGCGGCTTTTGTGCCCGCATGGGCACAAGCTGCGCCCAGCCCTTCCCCAGCGCCGAGCATAAAACCCTTCCCCTCGCCCTCCGCGGCGCAGGCCATACAACCTTCCCCCTCGCCCGACGCGACGGAGGCGTTTTGCGCGACGTCCATTTATGTGGACGGCGCGCTTGCGGGCGTCGTCGCCAGCCGCGAGGCCGCCGAAGCGCTGCTCGCGGACGCCACGTCTTATTTTGAGCTGCGCGCGGAGGGCATCGGCCTGCCCGTGACAAGCATAGAGAACGAAGTTGAATTGCGGGAAGCAACACAGGAGGAAATCGCAGCGCTTTCCACCTACGAGGCGCTCTACGCCCTGCTTACGGGCGAGGACACGCCACTTCAGGTGAAAACCACGCTCACCTCGTCCGTGATGACGAATGTTCCATGTGAAACATCCACACAGGAGAGCGAATATCTTTTGAAGGGAATGCGCCTCATCGTAAGCATGGGGCGGGACGGCAGCGCGCACGAGGTGACGGTGACGAGCTTCGTCAACGGCGAAAAGAAGGGTGAGCCCGTCACGACTGTGGCGGCCGCCGTCGCGCCCGTGGACGGCTCCATCCTCATCGGCACGAAGCGCATCGACAAAAGCGCCGACCCCGGCAAGCGCGAGGGGCAAAAAGGCCCGGGCGCGGATGACCTCACCTTTATACGCCCCGTGAAGGGCGCGGACATCACGCTCAATTACGGGCAGTACCGCGGCGCGCTGCACCTGGGGCTTGATTTTGACGTAAAGGAGGGCGGCGAAGTGCTCGCCTCCTGCGCGGGGACAATCGTATGCGTGATGGAGCGCGGGGGCTACGGGCTGATGGTGGAAATCGACCACGGGAACGGCTTTGTCACGCGCTATGCGCACCTTTCGCGCGCGGATGTGACGCTCGGCCAATCTGTGGCGCAGGGAGACGCCATCGGGCTTGCGGGCAAAACGGGCAACGCCAAAGCGCCCGTGCTTCACTTTGAGCTGCGCATAGACGGCATCGCCTACAACCCGCGCTTCTATCTTGCATAGCGCGGCGCATCCTTGCAAAGGCGCGCATTTGATGGTACGATATCAAGGTTGACGATAAAGGAGGCAAGGGATCAATGCCTTATCTTAAATTCCGCTGCGGCAAATGCGGCAAGGTTTTTGACGAGCTGGTGGCGCTTTCCACCATGGATAAAGTTAAATGCCCGGATTGCGGGGGCGAGGTCGCGCGCGCGTACGAAGGCAAGTGCGCGGGCGGAAAATCCGGCTGCGGCGAGGGCTGCGGCGGCAGCTGCGCATCCTGCGCGGGCTGCGGACACTGAGTTAAGCTGCTGACGATATGGCGTATTATATTATAAACGGCGGAAACAGGCTTGAGGGAAGCGTGACGGTGAGCGGCGCGAAGAACGCCGCGCTCGCCATCATACCGGCGACCATACTTGCGGGGGAGAGCTGTCGATTGGAAAACCTCCCGCGCATCGAGGACGTCAACATGCTCGAGCAGATTTTGCTCAAGATCGGCGCAACCGTCACCTCCACGGAGGACGGCAGCATGCGCATAGACCCGCGCGGCATCCACAACTACCATGTCACCTTTGACATGGTCTCGAAGATGCGCGCGTCTTATTATCTTCTGGGCGCGCTGCTTGGCCGCTACGGCCACGCGGAGGTCGCGCTGCCGGGCGGCTGTTCCATCGGCCAGCGCCCCATCGACCAGCACATCAAGGGCCTGCGCGCGCTGGGTGCGGAGGTATCGATCGAACGCGGCATCGTGAAGGCCAAGGCGCGCGAGCTCGTGGGCGCGGATATCTACCTCGACGTTGTGAGCGTGGGCGCCACCATCAACATC
>JAEWMV010000095.1 GCA_023393045.1 Bacillota bacterium
ATGCCGCGCACGACAAGCAGCGCGTACACCGCAATGACGCCCACGCCGAAGATGATGCCGAACTCCTCGCAGATCACCGCGAACACGTAATCCGTATGGTAGGCGGGAATCAGCGTCGGGGAGCCGAGGCCGAAGCCCTCCCCCCAGAGCCCGCCGGAGGCGATGGCCATAAGCCCCTGCGCAATCTGGTAGCCGCTGGTCGAATACGTCGCCCACGGGTCGAGCCAGACCTCCACGCGCGCCCGGACATGATCGAAAACAAGGTAGCTCGCGTACGCGCCCGCGCCGCCCGCCGCGATGCCAACGAGCGTCGTGCCAAGCCTCCCCGTGGCGGCGTAGAACATGATGAGGAAAACGCCGAGCGCGAGCATCGCCGCGCCGAGGTCGCGCTGCAGCACGAGCAGCGCCGCGACGGCAACGGTAAACAATATGGACGGCGCAAGCTGCCTTAAGGAGAGCGAATGGGTCATGGCCGCGGCAAGCACGACGATGAGCGCGACTTTTACGAACTCCGAGGGCTGGAAGAGAAAGCCCGCGATGCTGATCCAGTTTTTCGCGCCGCCCGATTCCTTGCCGAGAAAGAGGAGCGCGACGAGTATGCCGATGCTCACAACGGCGAAGGGCAGACTGAGAAGCCTGAGTATATCCGGCCTTTTCATAACGGCCGCCACGAGCGCCATCGCAACGCCTCCGGCGCACGCCATGATGAGCTGATGCAGCGCGGAGGCGGCCGACATCCTGTACTGCACCGCCATACCGAGCACCGTGAGAAACGCGATGAGTATGAAGAGTATCCTGTCCGCATGGGGCGCAATCCATAAAAGCGCGATGTACTCCGCGAGGATCAGCAGGCACAAAAGCAGGCCGAAGAGCAGCGCCGCGCCGTCAAACTCCCCCTTGGCAAAGGCGAGCATGACGAAGCAGGCTGCGGTGAAAAGCAGCAGCGCGCCCAATATGGAGGAAACGCTCACATGCCTAATCCTGTTCATGTGCGTTTTCCTCCTCCATGGGTCTGCGCTTCCTGCAGGCAAAGCACACGTCCTTCATCCAGAGGGTGTCCCCGTCGCACAACACAGTATTCCTTTTTGGCTTTGCGCCGTTGACTTCGCAAAAGCGCCGCTGACGCGTCTGCAAAAGCACGTCGCCGCGCCTGAAGTAGACGCGGGCGTGCTCGTCCAAAAGGTCCGTGCGCGGCAGGGGGATTTCGCAGTCCTTCGCGGAACCGATGTAAGTGTTGTCGGCAATACGGAACCATTTGCCCCTGTAATGCTCCGGCGCGAGTATTTCCACCCACCTTACGCTGAGTCCGGCTACGCGCTTAAAGCTTTTGATCCTGCGGCTTTCGACGACCGAGCGCGCGACGGCGCTCAGGATCACAAACGCAAGGAGCAGCACAAAAAGATACCGCATGATCGACGCGGCCACGGAATATGCCGTTTCGTGCATGGCGGTACCTCCGGTGTCATGATGCGGTTATTTTACCACAAACGGAAGGTTTTTGTCCCTAAACCTTTTTATGAACGATGAGCAGGCGAAGGGCGTTCAACACGCACAGCAGCGTGGTGCCTACGTCCGCGAAAACCGCCATCCACATCTGAGCGATGTTAAAGACGCCCAGCACCATGACGATGCCCTTCACCGCCAACGCGAATATGATGTTCGCCTTGGCGATGTCAAGCGTGCGGCGCGCGACGCGGATGCCTTCGGGCAGCACGCCCAAATCCTCGCGCATGAGCACCATGTCCGCCGCCTCCACCGCGGCGTCCGTGCCGCCAAGACCTATGGCGCAGCCCACGTCCGCACCCGCGAGCACGGGCGCGTCGTTAATGCCGTCGCCCACGAAAATGACGGGGCCTTTTTGCGCGCGAAGCGACTTCAACACGTCAAGCTTATCCTCAGGCAGGAGCGAGGCGTGAACGTCCTCGATGCCGACCTGGCGCGCGACGGATTCCGCGGCGGCGCGCGAGTCGCCCGTAAGCAGCGCGACATGCCTTCCGCTTTCCCTGATGCGGCGGATTGCCGCGGCGCTTTGCGGCTTGATTTCATCATCGATAAAGATGACGCCCGCGTACTTGCCCTCCACCGCGACGAATGTGAGCGATTTCGCCTCACTCTGCGCGGGATGGGCGACACCCTCGGCCTCCAGCAGCCGCGCGTTGCCCACGAGCACCCGCTTGCTCTCAACGAGACCGGACACGCCGAAGCCCGCGCGTTCAGTCATGGACGCGGCCGCAAGCCCGTTTTTTGAAGCGCGCACGATCGCCTGCGCGACGGGATGCGCGCTCATGCGCTCAAGCGCCGCGGCATAATCGATGAGCTCCTGCTCGACAAACCCATCCGCGGGCTGCGCCGAGGTGACCTCGAAGGCGCCTTTGGTAATGGTGCCTGTCTTGTCAAAGGCGACGACCTTCGAGCGCACGAGCGCCTCCATGACGTTTGCGCCCTTGAGGAGCACGCCTGAGGACGATTCGCGCGCAAGCCCGGCGAAGAAGGTGAGCGGGACGCTGAGCACGAGCGCGCACGGGCAGGAGATGACGAGCAGCAGCAGGCCGCGATGTATCCACTCGCTGAAGCTCCCCGCGCCGAAAAGGGGCGGAAGAACGGCGATGAGTACGGTGAGCGCCATGACGACGGGCGTATAGACCCTCGCAAAGCGGGTGATGAAGTTCTGTATGCGCGGCTTGCTCCCCGAGGCTTCCTCCACCGCGCGAAGTATCCGCGAGGCCGTGGATTCCCCCGCCGTTTTTTCGGCGATGACGGAAACCGCGCCGCTCGTGTTGATGCTGCCGGAAAGTACCGCATCCCCCGGCGCGATGCGCACGGGCACGGCTTCCCCCGTGATGGCGGAGCAGTCCGCATAGCTTTCGCCCGCTATGACGCGTCCGTCGACCGGGATGCGCTCGCCGGGCTTGACGACGACGGTCTCGCCGACTGCCACATCGTCCGCGCGGACGACGCTTTCAGTTCCGCCGCGCAATACGCGCGCCATGTCGGGGCGGATGTTGAGCGCCGCGTTGATGGAAGCGCGGGAACGGCGCACGGCAAGCCCCTGCAGCAGCTCTCCCAAGCGGTAGAGGAGCATGACCATGACGGCTTCCGCCTGCTCGCCAAGCGCGAGCGCGCCGATGGTCGCCACGCTCATGAGTACGTTTTCATCGGCGAAACGTCCCTTGAAAAGCCCTTCCACCGCCCCGATGAGTATAGGGATGCCCACGGCCGCGTAGGCGGCGTAGAGCAATGTGACGCTGAGTATCCCCTCTGTAAGCAAGCCCGCGGCAAGAAGGACGGCGGAGCTTGCCAGCATGATGATCTCCCGCTTGAGATTCAATCCGTCATGCTCGTGACTATGTTCACGCTCATCCTCGTCATGATGTTCATGCTCGAGCTTGAGTCCTTCGTTGCACTCGTCGCAAAGCGGGCAGCCGCCGATCGGGCAGCTCGCCGCGTTTTTTTCTTCTTCGCTCATACTTCATCCTCCTGCTTTATGATATCTTTGATGATAAAGCGCGCGAGCTTCCCCGGCTCGGAATCGCTGATGTAGTAAATCACGCGCTTGCCGTCCTTTTTGTATTTCACCACGCCGCTCTGGCGCAGTAGCCGCAGATGATGGGAAATCGCAGGCTGGCTCATGGCAAGCGTGTCGGCAAGTTCGCACACGCACATCTCCTCGATGGAAAGCACACTCAAAAGCCTGATGCGCGTAGGGCTGCTCAACTGCGTGAACAGTTCGGACGCGTCCAGCGCGCTTTCCTCATCGGGGATTTTTTTAAGTATCCACGCTTCCCTTTCGGGGTCCAAATGCATGGAACGGCAAATCAATTCTCTCGTTTCCCTATCCATATCCATTCTCCTATAAACATCTGTTTATATGTTAATATATAAATATGAACATGTCAATAGAGCCGCATCGAAATGCGGCTCATCTATTATGCGGCTTCGGCCTGTGTTTTAGAGCAAAGGAGAACTCAAAAGCTCGATCTTCGTTTTTTCGAGATGGGTGCGCAAAATCGCGCTTGCGAGCACGACGTCGTGGCTCTTGCACGCTTCTATGAGCGACTGGTGATCCGAGATGGATTTGATTCTGTCCGTCTTCTTCTGCGTGTAGAAGGGATGCAGATACCTGTCCACATTGGCGTGGAGCTGGTCGATCATGTCCAGCGCCACCTGATTGTCGGAAGGGGTGTAAAGCGCGTAGTGGAGCTTCAGGTTGAGGGAGTCGAAATTCTTGGTTTCCATCTCCTCCTCGAACGCGTGGAGATAGTATTCCGCGTTTTCGATATCCTTGTCGGTGATGAAGCCGATTGCGGATTTGAGCACCCCCACCTCGAGCATGATGCGCGTATCCATCACATTTTCCATCTCGTGGCGGGAAAGCTTTGTGACCACCGCGCCCCTGTTGGGAAAGATGCGCACCAGCCCCTGCGCCTCAAGCTGGCGGAACGCCTCGCGCACGGGAATGTGGCTCACGCTCAGGGCGGCGGAAATCTCGTCCTGGCGAAGGGGCATGTCGCCGGGCAGTACGCCGCGTACAATCGCCGTTCTCAACACCTGAAACACCCAGTCGCGGGCAGCCATGGACCGGGGCTGCATTTCCTGCGCTATGCTTGACAGCTCCATTACACTACCTGCTTTCCATATTGATTTCTAGATTCTGACTTCCAGATTGATTTCTAGCATCATTTTAAGCCAAGTGTAAAAGAACAGTCAAGTTTTTATCGCGTCTTATGCGGCGTCGTCCCCCTCGTCAAGCTCCGTGTCCTCGATTTCGATGCCCTGCGACTGGGAGGGCCACAGCTGGTTGAAGGAGAATACGGTGATCGATATGCTCGATGTCGTGGGCCCCGTGACCCGCTTTCCGTTGATGATGAGTTCGGGATGCTCGGGCACAATATAATAGGAATATGTGCCGAAGTACGCCGCCTCGTCCTCGTAGGTGATCGCGCCGCTTTTCCCCTGCCACTGCTTGACGAGCTGCGTCGCGCCGTCCTGAGAGGTGCGATACAGCTTATAGAGCGTCGTATCCTCCTGCGCGGTGAAACTGATAAGCGGTAACCCTTTTCTCGAGTGGACGACGCTGAAATTGCGCGCCGCGGCGGGTATGTTCCAGTACGTCGTGCTTTGGCTGGGCTCCGTGCCCGCGACGAACACCTCCCTGATCACGCTTGTCGTAGGGGTAAAGGCGTTTGCGAGCACGGCGATATGGTTCGATTGCATGGTGAACGCGTCGAGCTTGATTTCAACGATGCCCTCCGGCACGGTGAACGGCTGCGCCGCAAGATCGGGATAAAGATAGCTGAACACCTCGGAAAGCATGAGCGCGGGGAAATTGCCGCCCGTTGCGCCGGAAGGAAGCGCCCCGTCCTCGGAGGAATCATAGCCCATCCAGACGCAGGCCGCGTAATCGGGACTGTACGCCGCCATCCAGGCGTCTCTGTTGCCCTCCCCTTCCCCCACCGTGCCCGTTTTGCCCGCAAGCCCGAGGTTGAGCGCGCCGAGCCTTTTGCCTGTGCCCTCGCTGATGGCGCATTGCAGCATGCTCGTGAGAATGTAGGCGTTCTGCTCGCTCATCACGCGCACGCGCTCGTTGTAGTGGGAATATACCACGTTGCCTTCGCCGTCGGTAATGTAGCGCACGAAATAAGGGGCTTCGTAAGTACCCATTGCGGCGAAGGCGGCATATGCGCCCGCCATCTGCAAAGGGGAAACACCGTAGGAAAAGCCGCCCAGCGCGAGCGTCAGGCTGCTGTCCTCTTCGTCGAACTCCACGCCAAGCAATGACGCGAACGCCTTGCAGCGTTCCACCCCGATGTCGTTCATGAGCTTGACTGCGGGTACGTTGAGAGAACGCTTGACGGCCTCGCGCATCGTCACCCAGCCGTAATACTGGTCGGAGAAATTCCTTGGCGAGTATCCCGCAAAATCCGCGCGCTCGTCGAGCAGGGAGGATGCGGCGGTATACCCCCCGAACTCCAGCGCGGGGCCGTATACGATGAGCGGCTTTATCACCGAGCCGGGCTGTCGCCTGATATCCGTCGCCCTGTTGAAGGCGCTCGGCGCGTCCAGATTGCGCCCGCCCACGAGCGCCGCTACGGAGGAGTCGGACACCTGCACCACCGCCAGCGCGCCCTCGCAGTCCGCTGCGGGGAAAAGCTCACCGTTTCTAAAGCTCTCCTCGCACTGCGCCTGGAGCGCGGCGTCCTCGCAGGTATAGATGCGGTAGCCTTTCGTCAGCAAATCGTTGATTTCGCAGCCGAGCACGGAAGCAGCCTCCTCGAGCGCCGCGCTGAGGTAATAGCTTCTTTTCTGCTCGGCCTGCGCTACGATGGTCAGCGGCTCGGCGGTGGCCGCGTCGCGCTGCGCCTCGTCGATATACCCATAGGAGCACATGAGGGAAAGGATAAGGTTCCTTCTGTTTTGGGAGGCTTCGGGGGCGATGTGCGGCGAGTAGCGCACGGAGGATTTCAATATGCCTGCGAGCGTAGCGCCCTGCGCGAGGGACAGTTCGCTCGCATGCACGCCGAAATAGCCCAGCGCCGCCGCCTCTACGCCGTAATATCCCCTGCCCATATATACGTAGTTCATGTACATTTCAAGGATGTCGTCCTTGGAGAACTGCTGTTCCATTTGGTAGGCGAGCACGGCTTCCTCCAGTTTGCGGGACATGGTTTTCTCCGCGCTCAGGTGGCTCAGTTTGATGAGCTGCTGCGTGATGGTGGACGCGCCCTGCACGTAGCTGCCCGCCTTGATATCCTGCCAGAGCGCGCCGAAAATGCGGATGATATCGATGCCGGGATGCTCGTAATACCGGTTGTCCTCGGCCGAAATGAAGGCTTCACGCACATGCAGGGGGATTTCGTCGAGCGGTATCCACACGCGGTCCTCGCCCGCGTCGAGCCGCGTCATTTCCGCGCCCGCCTCGTCGTAGACGATAAGCGTCTGCGGCACGCCGAGTATCTTCTCGGCGTCAAAGGCGCGCCATGCGTCAAGGCTCAACAGCTTTACCGCAAAAAAAAGGACGAACGCGGTAACGCCCAGTGCCCCGATTAAAAACAGCGTCCTGAAAATCCTGCCGGCTATGCTTCTTTTTTTGATCGTACGCTTCATCGTTTGCCTCCGGGTTTTATTGTTCCCGAAAGGCAAAAAGTTATGATTTATCTTCTTGGTATCAGATAGGCTTTTATTCTTTCATCGTAGAACTTCTGGCAGACCCAGTAAAGCGCGTCAAAGAGCACGAAAGCAGCCTCCAGAATCGGCACGAGAAGCCAGACGGGAAGCGGAAGCTGTCCGGCAAACGTTTTTAAATCGTAGGAAAACAAAAAAACGGCGGCGCAGACGCCCGCGCCCGCAAAAAGATTGCAGTAGAGCATGCGAAGGAAGAATTGAAGCACCTTATCCCCCGTGCGCCGGGAAAGCCATGTTTTGAATATGCCGTAGTGGCCGAGCAGCGCCGCGTACGGGAAGAGATACGCTTTATCCGGCAATATAACGAAACCGAGCAAGAGCGACGCCGCAAAGGATACGAGCGCGCCCACATAAGCTTCCTCATCCGCAAGCATATAGATGAAAACCGAGGAGAGGAAATAAAAGGCGAGCTTCGCCGTGGGCAGCACGCAGGAGGCGTAGAGCGAGAGCACGGAGAGCGCCGTGCACATCGCGCCGAGCGTCATGATTTTTGCCGGGGAAAGCTTGCGCATGGCTCCCTCCTCAGCAGCAGCGGATCAGGTCGCCGCCCATGCAT
>JAEWMV010000124.1 GCA_023393045.1 Bacillota bacterium
TCCCTGAAGAAGGCCGGCGTCATCAGCAAGATCGAGAAGGATGGTCTCAAGGTTCTGGGTCGCGGCGAATTGACCAAGCGTTTGGATGTTAAGGCGGCGAAATTCTCCGAGACAGCCCAAAAAGCCATCGTGGCCGCGGGCGGAACTGCTGAGGTGGTCTGATGCTCAGAACTTTGGCCAACGCCTGGAAGATCAAGGATATTCGCACGAAGATCCTCTTTACGCTCCTGCTGCTGTTGGTATACCGCTTCGGCTCGTTCATCGCGGTGCCCGGCGTCAACGCTTCCGCGATCGCCGAGTTTGCCAACACGTATGACATGCTCAGCTTCCTGAACCTGCTTTCCGGCGGCGCTTTCGGCGATTTTTCGATTTTCGCCATGGGTATTTCGCCCTACATCACAGGTTCGATTATCATCCAGCTTCTCACCATCGCCATCCCCGCTCTGGAGAGGCTCTCCAAGGAGGAGGACGGCCGCAAGAAGATGGAAAAGATCTCCCGTTACGTTGGTATCGGCCTCGCGCTCGTGCAGAGCATCGGCATCATCGCCGGTCTGCAGAACAGCAACGCGGGCATGAACGTGCTCATCAACGACAGCATACTGACCTATATCACCATCGGCCTCGTATGCACCGCGGGCACAGCCTTCCTCGTCTGGATGGGCGAGATGATCACCGAAAAGGGCATCGGAAACGGCGTTTCCATCATCATCTTCGCCTCCATCTGCGCGCGCGTGCCGGTCATGGCGCAAACCTATATCAAGGGCGTCATCGACACGACCTACCACTGGTGGCTCTTGCCCCTCATCATCTTCTTCGTGCTGGTCATCGTGACCGGCGTGACGTTCATCGAGAGGTCGGAGCGCCGCATCCCCGTCCAGTACGCCAAGCGCGTCGTGGGCAGGAAACTCTATGGCGGCCAGAGCACGCACATCCCGCTCAAGGCGAACGCGAACGGCGTCATGCCGCTCATCTTCGCCATGACCATCATGCAGTTCCCGGCCATGATCGGCCAGTTCTGGCCGGATGGCGGCTTTTACACCTTCTACCTGAAGTACATGAGTCCGAGCTCGGAAATCATCGTGGGCCCCATCGTGTATTATGTGATATACGGGCTGCTCATACTCGGATTTGCGTACTTCTACACCACGATTTCCTTCAACCCGGTGGAAATCAGCAAGAACCTACAGCAAAACGGCGGCTTCCTGCCCGGTATACGCCCCGGCAGGCCCACGGGCGAATACCTCCAGAAGATCAGCAACAGGCTCACGCTCTTTGGCGCGGTGTACTTGATGATCCTCGCGGTGGTGCCCACCGTGGCGCTGGGCGCTTTCGGCCTGCAGTCCTCCTTCGGTCCCACCAGCGTGCTCATTATGGTCAGCGTTGCGCTCGAAACGAGCACGCAGCTTGAATCCATGATGCTCATGCGCCATTACAAGGGCTTCTTGGGATAAAGGGCGGCGCGCCATGATGCGGTTGATTTTCCTCGGTCCTCCGGGCGCCGGCAAAGGCACCCAGGCGGAAAAAACGTGCGCGCGTTTTGGCGTCGCGCACATCTCAACGGGCGATATGCTCCGTGCCGAAATGCGCGGCGGTACGAAGCTCGGGTTGGAAGCCAGGGCCTATGTCGAGCGGGGCGAGCTCGTCCCGGATGACGTGATTATGGGCATGATCGCAGAGCGCATCAAAGCGCCGGACTGCGCCGCGGGATACCTTTTTGACGGTTTCCCGCGCACGCTTGCCCAGGCGGAAGCGCTCAAGGCGATTTCGGACATTGACATGGTCATCAATCTGGATGCGCCAAGCGAGGCCATCGTGCGGCGCATCGGCGGCAGGCGCATGTGCGCGGGCTGCGGCGCGAGCTTCCACATCGCCACCTACGACGGGGAAGTTTGCGACAAATGCGGCGCCGCGCTCTACGTGCGCGACGACGATAAGCCCGAAACGGTTGAAAATCGTCTCGCCGTGTATGAAAGCAAGACCAAGCCGCTCATAGACTTCTATGAGAAGCTGGGACTGTTGCGCACGGTGGACGCCTCGGGCACGCCGGACGAGGTGCAAAAGAGCATCGACCGGCTGCTGGAGAAACTGACATGACAAGGCTCACCGTCAAAACCGCCGCCGAGATCGAAAAGATGCGCGCCGCAGGGGCGATCGTGCGCGATACGCTCGCGCTTCTGGGCGAGCACGCCAAGGCAGGGGTGACGACGCGCGAGCTCGACAGGCTCGCCGCGGACTACATCGCCAAGTGCGGCGCGAAGGCCTCCTTCCTCGGGTATCAGGGCTATCCCAAGAGCATCTGCACCAGCGTCAACGCGCAGGTCGTGCACGGGATTCCGGATGCCTACCGCCTCAGGGAGGGGGACATCGTGAGCGTGGACGTGGGCGCGGTCAAGGACGGCTTCCACGGAGACGCGGCGCGGACTTTCCTTGTGGGCGAGGTGAGCGCCGAAGCGAAAGCGCTCGTCGAAGTCACGCGGGAATGCTTCTTCCGGGGCATTGCGCAGGCGAAGGCGGGCAACCGCATTTTGGACATTGCCCGCGCCGTGGAAACGCACGCGCATGCGCACGGCTACGGCGTGGTGCGCGATCTCGTGGGGCACGGCATAGGCCGCGAGATGCACGAGCCGCCGGAGGTGCCAAACTTCACCGATTCGAGGCTCGGGCGCGGCATACGGCTTGTGCCGGGCATGACGATCGCGGTGGAGCCCATGATAAACGCCGGCGCTTGGCGGGTGCTGCAGGAGGCGAACGGGTGGACCATCGTCACCGCGGACGCAAGTCTGAGCGCGCATTATGAGAACACCATCGCCATCACCGAGGGCGAGCCCGAAATACTCACGCTCTAAGAGGGGAACGGCATGGAGGACTATATTGGCAGGATCGCGCGCTCCAAGGCGGGGCGCGACAAGGGCAGGCGCTTCGCCGTCATAGGGCGCGCGGACGAGGCCCGCGTGTTTATCGCCGACGGGCAAACCCGCAAGCTCGCCCGCCCCAAGAAGAAGAAGCTGATGCACCTCGCCTTTGAAAACGCGAGGGTGGCTGATATCGAGGCGATGCTGGCCCTGCCGGGCGGCGTTGCGGACGCGGCGCTGAGGAAGGCGCTTGACCATGAAAATGAAGGAGGGATAGCTTGTCCAAATCAGATGTGATCGAGATCGAGGGCATCGTTACGGATTCGTTTCCCAACGCGATGTTCGAAGTTAAGCTCGAGAACGGGCACAAGATTTTGGCGCATATTTCCGGTAAGCTCAGGATGAATTACATCCGGATACTGCCGGGTGACAAGGTCACGGTGGAAATGTCCCCGTACGACTTGACGCGCGGCCGCATCACGTGGCGCGCAAAGAATTAAGGGAGGCTGTTGAAAATGAAGGTAAGACCCAGTGTGAAGCGCATTTGCGACAAATGCAAGATCATACGGCGCAAGGGCCGCGTGATGGTCATCTGCGAGGATCCCAAGCACAAGCAGAGGCAGGGCTGAGCGCACGCTACGCCTTGAAAGAGGAACCGTCATGCCGCTGAAAATGACGGATTGAGCATAAGCTCAAGGCAAGTTTCGAGTCCGACTTTCCCGGACTCCGTCAGGCGGTGAAGGCCGCCAGACATATTAGAAATCCGCTCCCGTCAGGCTGCGGAGTGGGCTTCTAATAGAGGAAACCGCCCGCCGGTGCGGCTGCCGCGCTTTTGCTGCGCGGAATCCGGCGGGAGACTGAAGCGACTATTTATTGTAAGGAGAAGAATTATGGCACGTATTTCCGGCGTGGACCTGCCCAGAGACAAGCGAGTCGAGATTGGCTTGACTTATATCTTCGGCATCGGCCGCAAAACCGCCACGGATATCCTCGCGGCGACGGGCGTCGACCCCGACATCCGCGTGAGGGATCTGAGCGAAGCTGACGTCACCAAACTCAGGGAGTATATCGACCACCACGTCAAGGTCGAGGGCGACCTCAGGCGCGAGACCTCCATGAACATCAAGCGCCTCATCGAGATCGGCTGCTACCGCGGCGTGCGTCATCGCAAGGGCCTGCCGGTACGCGGGCAGAGCACCAAGCAGAACGCCCGCACCCGCAAGGGTCCCAAACGCCAGGTCGGCGGCAGGAAGAAGTAAGGAGGATAAGCGAAAATGGCAACCGCAACAAAAGGCAAAGCAAAGAAGGCCGGCACCCGCAAGCGCCGTGAAAAGAAGAACATCGAGCGCGGTGCGGCGCACATCCGTTCCTCCTTCAACAACACCATGGTGACCATCACCGATCTGCAGGGCAACGCCATCGCGTGGGCCTCGGCGGGCGGGCTGGGCTTCCGCGGCAGCAAGAAGAGCACGCCCTTCGCGGCGCAAATGGCAGCGGAGACCGCCGCCAAAGCCGCCATGGAGCATGGCCTTCGCACCGTCGAAGTCTATGTGAAGGGTCCGGGTTCGGGACGCGAGTCCGCCATCCGCGCGCTCGCGACCACCGGCCTCGAGGTCAACATGATCAAGGACGTTACGCCGATCCCCCACAACGGCTGCCGTCCGCCCAAGCGCAGAAGAGTTTAAGGAGGCAGACGAACAACTATGGCAAGATATACGGATTCCGTTTGCAAGCAGTGCCGCAGGGAGGGCGCGAAGCTCTTCCTCAAGGGAGACCGCTGCTACACCGCCAAGTGCGCCATCATCAAGCGCAACACCCCGCCGGGCCAGCACGGCCAGGCCAGGCAGAGAAAGCCCAAGGAATACGGCACGCAGCTGCGCGAGAAGCAGAAGTGCCGCCGCGCCTACGGCGTGAGCGAGACCCAGTTTCGAAAGTACTACGACATGGCCAGCAACATGCGCGGCGTGACGGGCGAGAACATGCTTGCCCTGCTCGAGCGCAGGCTTGACAACGTCGTCTACCGCCTCGGCCTCGCGCCCAGCCGCCCCATGGCGCGCCAGCTCGTGAACCACGGCCACATCCGCATCGACGGCGCGAAGGTGGACATTGCCTCCTACCTCGTGAAGGCGGGCCAGGTGGTCACCGTGCGCGAGCGCAGCCGCGACATCCCCTATCTCAAGGAGCTCCGCGAGCAGGGGGCCTCGAAGCCCGTGCCCAAGTGGCTCGAGCTTGACACGGAGAACCTGACCGGCAAGGTTGCCACGATGCCCGGTCGCGACGATATCGACCTCACCATCGAGGAGCACCTCATCGTCGAGTTTTACTCCAGGTAACAAAAGGTACCCAAGGCCCTTATCGACTGACCAAGTATCAAGAGAGGGGATAAGCTATGATAGAAATCGAACGACCCAAGATAGAATGCGAGGACATCACCGAGAACTATGGCCGTTTCGTGGTGGAGCCGCTCGAGCGCGGCTTTGGCACGACGCTGGGCAACTCCTTGCGCAGGGTGCTGCTTTCAAGCCTGCCCGGCGTTGCGGCGTCCTCCGTCAAGATAGACGGCGTGCTGCATGAGTTCACGACCATAGAAGGTGTCAGGGAAGACGTCACGGAGATCGTCTTGAACCTCAAGGAGCTCATCGTGAAGCTCCACAGCGAGGGCAGCAAGAAGGTCATCATCGACGCTTCGGGCGCATGCGATGTAAAGGCCGGCGACATCATCGCCGACTCGGATGTGGAAATCATCAATCCCGAGCTGCACATCGCCACCCTCGGCCCCAACGCCAAGCTCTATATGGAGATCATACTGGAGCATGGGCGCGGCTATGTCAGCGCAGAGAAGAACAAGAAGTCCGACATGCCCATCGGGCAGATCGCCGTGGACTCCATTTTCACCCCTATCCGCAAGGTTAACTTCCGTGTGGAGGATACCCGTGTAGGTCAGATTACCGATTACGACAAGCTCACACTCGAGGTGTGGACCGACGGCAGCATCAAGCCGGACGAGGCGGTAAGCCTCGCGGCGAAGATACTTACCGAGCATCTTATGCTCTTCATCAACCTCACCGAGCATGTCCAGGGCGTGGAAATCATGGTTGAAAAGGAGGAGGACAAGAAGGAGAAAATCCTCGAGATGACCATCGAGGAACTCGACCTCTCCGTCCGCTCCTATAACTGCCTCAAGCGCGCGGGCATCAACACCGTTGAGGAGCTTGTGCAGCGCAATGAGGAAGAGATGATGAAGGTGCGCAACCTCGGCCGCAAATCGCTCGAGGAGGTTCAGCAGAAGCTTTCCGGACTGGGCCTGTCGCTGCGCCACAATGAAGATTAACTAAGGAGGATATAGGAAATGCCGAACCGTAAGCTTGGCAGGCCGAGCGACCAGCGCGACGCCATGCTCAGGAACCTTACCACGGCGCTGCTGTGGAACGGCAAGATCGTCACCACCGAAGCCCGCGCGAAGGAAGTGCGCCCGATCGCAGAGAAGCTCATCACCCTCGCGATCAGCGAATATAAAAACACCGTCTCCGTCGAGAAGGAGACGCGCAACGAAAAGCAGCAGATCGTCAAGGTCGAAAAGACCAACGACCTGCCCGGCAAGCTCCACGCCCGCAGGCAGATCATGGCGTATCTCTACAATATACCCCTGCCGCGCAACGAGAAGGAAACCAAGAAGGAATATGCCGAGCGCTCGAAGGAGACTCCGCATCCCGTGGTGGAGAAGCTCTTCCGCGAGATCGCGCCCAAGTACGACGGGCGCAAGGGCGGCTACACCCGCATCCATAAGCTCGGGCCTCGCCGCGGCGACGCTTCGGAAATGGCCGTCATCGAGCTGGTCTGAACACGATTTCCGGCGGCGCGCCTAAAGGCGCGCCGTCTTCATTTTATTCCGCACTTTTAAGCGAATTCAAGAACGGATGAGGTGACTTCATGTTCCTGTGCTTCCTTTCCATCGCGCTCGCGGTCTCCTTTGCGGTGGGCCTTGCCTGCGCGCTCATCTATATCGCAAAAAAGAAGATTCCCATCGCAAAGCCCCTGCTTCTGGGCGGGCTCGCCATGCTGGCGGGCTATTTCGGCGCGTCGCTGCTGATGCTTGCCATAAACGCCCTCACGGATGCCGTTTGGGGCATATCCTTTGTTGAGGAAGCCGCCGCGTATCTCTACCTTGCGCTCATGAGCGGCTCGTTTATCGCCCTCATGATGTTTTTCATGCTCAAAGGGCCGCTTAAGGACAGGCGCAGCGCCTATGAAACGCTTGCTTTCGGCCTAGGCGTCGCCATACCCATGTGCGCCATTAAGGCGGTGGAAATCATATGGACGAACGTTTCGCTCATCGCCTCCGGCGTAGATTACGCAACGGCGGCGCTGATGCTCCTCACGGGCGCGGTCAATCTCGCGCTCTGCCTGCTGGAGGTGTTCGTGGCGCTGCTGCTTGCGCATATGCTAAACGAGGGCAAAACGGCGGCTGGCTTCTTCATCGCGCTCGCGTGCGAGGCGTTTGTCTACGCGGCGCTCAGTTTAAAGGATGCGTTCGGCTTCCCCGCCGTCATCGGCCCCGCGTTGAGCGTTGCCGTATGCGCGGTGCTCGCCGTATACGTTTCAAAAGTATGGGACCGCTTCCCGCCCGTGAAGCGCGACGCGCGCGTGCGCCGCGGTTCAGGAGACATACAGTGGCCCGAGCCGGGCGAGGACGGCAGATAATACGCGCCGTCGCCAAAGCAAAATTGCCAAGAGGCGAAATGATAAATTGTTAATATCTTGAAAATGAGAGAAGGGTATTGGC
>JAEWMV010000041.1 GCA_023393045.1 Bacillota bacterium
TAGGGAAGCCCGCAGTTGGCGTAGGAAATATACTCCCCGCGCTCGAGCACGACGATTTTGGCCGCCTCGTCAAGCCTTCTCAGCCGCGCGGCGCAGCTCGCGCCGCCCGCGACGCCGCCTATGATGACAATCTTTCGCATTGCACATATCCTCCCCTTCGCACTTTATCCGTTTGTCCGCCACCGCTTAGTCTAGCCCGGGCGCTTTGAATTTACCGTGATTTTGTCACATTGGCCGCCTTTGGGGTAAAGCGCGGGCCTCCGGCGCGTGCGCCGAAGGCCCGATCGATAAAATTGGCTTAGTAGTTCTCTTGCCTGACCTCGAAGTAGCTGCGCGCATTCCTGCACACGGGGCAAACCTCCGGCGCTTTTTTGCCCATCACCAGATGCCCGCACACGCGGCACTCCCACATGATTTCCTCGCTCTTTTCAAACACCTTTTGCATTTCCACATTTTTTAAGAGCGCGCGGTATCTTTCCTCATGCGCCCTCTCTATCGCACCCACGCGCCGAAAGCGCGCCGCAAGCTCGGGGAAGCCTTCCTCCTCTGCGTCCTTCGCGAAGCGCTCGTACATGTCCGTCCATTCGTAATTCTCCCCGCCCGCGGCCGCGGCAAGGTTCTTCTTCGTGTTGCCAAGGTGCCCCAGTTCCTCAAACCAAATCTGCGCGTGCTCCTGCTCGTTGCGCGCGGTTTTAAGGAAAATCTCCGCGATTTGGTCATAGCCCTCCCGCCCGGCCACGCCGGCGAAGTAGGTGTATTTATTGCGCGCCTGGCTTTCGCCCGCAAAGGCGTCCGCAAGGTTTTTCTCGGTCTTTGTGCCGGCGTAGGGGTTCTGCTTCTCCTCAGGCTTCTCCATTTCAACGAACTTTGCCGCAGGCGCCTTGCAGCGCGGGCAGTGTTCGGGAGGCCTCTCCCCCTCGTGGACATAGCCGCACACCGTGCATTTCCATTTTTCCATCGTCATAACCTCCGTATTTCATCGTCGCGCCGCCATTATCTAAGGAAAGCTTTTTCCGGCGGCGGCGTTTTCATGCGCAGCAGGACGCGTCAAGAACGCGCCGGATAAAAGCGTCCGCTTCCGCCGGCGCGCCCGTTCATGCAAAAGGACGGCTGCGCGCTACTCAGTCCGCCAGCTCAAAATCGGATTTTGCCGCGCCACACAGCGGGCAGACCCAATCCTCGCCCAGATCTTCCCACTTGGTGCCGGGCGCGATGCCCTCGTCGGGGATGCCCTCCGCCTCGTCATAGATAAAGCCGCAGAGAGTGCAAACATACCGTTTCATAAAATCATTCCTCCTTATATATTTCCTTACGATTAGGATGATACCCGATTTTACCCGGGTAAACCGTGACAAAGTACCAGTTTAAGAATCGCTCCTGATCTTTGCCATTATTTTACTACAGGAGCAAAACAAGTTCAATGGCAAGATGGAGCGATTCCATCAATTTTCCGTTAAGTTTCCGCGCTTACTTTTTGGCCTTTAAAGGCAGCATGAGCAGAATGCCCACGCCTGCGCACACGGCCGCAATGACGAACGCGGGGAACATGAGCGAGATATCCGCCGCCGCGAGATTCTTATAATACCCAGCCACATAGCTGGACACAACCGCTCCTACGCCGAAGCCCACGAGCACCATGCCGTAATTGGTCGCCATATGGCGCGCGCCGAAAAGCTCCGTGGTGAAGGAGGGGAAGTTGCTCAAAAAGCCGCCGTAGAAGAAGCCGATGAAGGCGATGAGCACGTAAATCCAATACCCCGTCGCGGCGTTGACGAGCAGGCTCATCACGGCGGAGCCCACGAGCAGTATGATGAGGGTGGTCTTTCGCCCGAGCTTGTCCGAAACGATGCCCCACACGAGGCGCCCCAGCGAGTTGCACAGCGAGATGATGAGCACGCCCGTCGTGGCGGTCTCGGCAAGGCCCTTGGCTACGGCGATGGGCTTTGCGAAGGCGATCATCATCAAGCCGCCCATGCACGCGAGCGCCATCGCCAATGTGAGCAGGTAGAACGAGGGTTGGGCGAGCACCTGCTTGGGCGAATAGTCTACATTCGCGGGCGCGAGGGCGTTCAAACCGCTTTCCTTGGTTTTGGCCTCCTCCGGCGGGTTTTGCAGCGCGAGGCCGCCCAGCGTGCAGGTGACGAGGAAAACGAGCGAGAGCACCATGAAGGCTTTCTGCTCGCCCGCGCCCTGCCCGCCGAAGTTCTTGATGAGCGCCTCCACAATCGGCGTGAACACCACGCCGCCAAAGCCCAGCGCGGACACGATGATGCCCGTGACGAGGCCTTTCTTATGCGGATACCACCTCTGCGCGCAGGAGATGGTGGTGGAATACGTGAACCCCATGCCGAGGCCGCCCATTACGCCGTAGGTGAGCCACAGGAGCCACGGCGCGGACGAGGTGACGAACGAGGCGAGGAAAAAGCCCAAGGAGAGTATGACGCCGCCTGTTACAACCACCACGCGGATGGAGTATTTCGCCGCAAGCTTACCCCCGAGTATGCCGCCTACGGAGAGCACCGCAAGAAGGAGGGAAAACGTGAGGCTGGCGGCCGCGTTGTCGCCGCTAAAGACGCTGTTGGCGATGCCCGTTTGGAACACGCTCCAAATATAGGCTACGCCGAGGCAAAGCTGGATTGCCACCGAGGCAATGATGGAATACACCGGTTTGTAGTTTTTCAATGTGACTCCTCCCTTACGATTTTCGCGTAATAAAAAATGGTTATATAAAACCGGCGCATCCGCAAAAAACGGAGCGTCGGTATATTTACGCATGCCGTAACCTGGTAAATAATTATGCCATTATATAACACGCGGCATGGCTTTGTAAATATGGATTTTTATTCTGAAATAAGGAATGCAGAAAATGGCGCGCGCAGTGGAAAAGACGAACGCGCGCGCCGATATGCCCTTACTTTATCCCCATCACCATAACGAGGCAGGGGTTGTGCGCGTCCCAGAGCGTCGGGAAAACCTCGAGCTTTCGAAAGCCCATGCTCTCGTAGAAGCGCCGCGTGCGGTCGTAATCCTCATAACAGCCCTCGTCGACCGTTTTGACCTGAAGGTATTCATAGCCATGTGCTTTGGCGTATTCGTAAAGCGCCAGAAAAAGCTCCCTTCCTATGCCCTGCCTGTGGCGCTCGGCCCTCACGCCCATCACATAAATTTCCGCCGCGTACGGGCTTGTTTCCCTCAGGACGATGAAGCCGTCGTACGCCCCGCCCTCCCCATGCGCCCAGAAGGGGAAGCGCGCGCTTTGTTCAACGTAATTTGCCGTGCTCTCAGGGATGCCGAACCACTCCGGCAGGCCGTTTAGGATATGGGCCGCGATCGCCCTTTTTCTTTCCGGCTCCCGTATGAATTCAGTCATAGCGTTCCCCTCTTCAGGCTCAGTATGGGCTGCGCCGCGCGGTAGAGCGCAGGCACGAGATAATCCTCCTTCTCAACGGGCTCCCCATTCATGCGGGCAAGCAGCAGCTCCATCGCTTTTTTTGCGATCGCCGCCTCGTCCTGCTTCATATAGGGGAACATCACGCCGCAAGGGGAATATTCGTCCCCATCGATGGAGGCAAGCATCATGTCGCGCCCGAAGCGCACGCCCGCCGCGTCCGCCGCCCGCGTGAGGGAGGGCACAAAACCGTATTCCGCGGAGATCACGGCGTCTATGCTGCCCTTTGCTTCCCTGAAGAATGCGCAAGCCGCGTCGAGCGTTTCCTCCCCCGGAGTCTTCCTCGTGTAGCTCTCGGGGCCGCGCGCAAAGGGGATCCAGAACCAGCGGGGTTCGGGCAGGCTGAGCCTGCGCATGCCGTCCCGAAAGCCCTGCGCGCGCTCCTGCGCGGAGACCGCGTCCTCATCCCGCGCGCTGACGAGGGCCAGGCGCCGCGCGCCGCGCGTATAGAGCGCGTGCACGAGTTCCGCAACGGCGGCACGGTTGTCCGTGCGCACGGAGGGCAGCGTAATGCCGCTGAGCTTTTTATCCACCAGCACCAGAGGGAAGCTTTCAAGATAAAGTTTGAGTATCGTTTGACTGTACTGCCTGCCGTGGCAGGGCATGAGCAATATCCCCGCCGCGCCCTTGGCGCGCAGGAATTCGATGGCGTCCGATTCCTTTCCCTGATCTCCGTAGGAAAAGCGCACGAGCAGACGATACCCCGCGCGCTCCGCCTCCTGATTCATGTGGGAAAGCATGTCGAGCCCGAAGGGCGTGGAAACGTGTTCCAGCACCAGGCCGATGAAGGGCTCCCGCATCCCGGCGGCTGCCTTTGTGCCGATTTCGCCGGAGGCGAGGACGAACGTGCCTCTCCCCGGCACGCGCCGCACAAGGCCGTCCTCCACAAGCAGGCTCAGCGCCTTGTTGAGCGTGATGGTACTGATGGCGTATTCGCGCTTGAGCTCCTTCTCGCCGGGCAGCTTTTCGCCTTCGGCATACCTGCCCTCGCGTATCTGTGTCAGCAGCGCGTCGTATACCCGGTTGTACAGAAATGAACCCCGTGCCGTTTTTCCCGCCCCCTTTGTGAAGAACAAGTCAAGTTCGAGATAAAGTATAATTTATCAATGTCACCCATTATCCCTAAATATAGTGACATAGTAATAGTATCGTTGTATTTTCATTAAATATTAGCAAAATGGCCCAAATCCTCCTTGATTTACAAAGTATATGGAATATGTTATATTCAACATGCAATTCTTTAATTTTATACAGGAGGGGTCAGTATGCCGTCTGAAAAACGAACGCAGCCTTTTCGTTACGCAATCGGTATGTTTGGAACAAGCATACCCATCAACATGTTCAAGACCTACGCCGCGGCTTTTTACGTCATCGGCAAGGGCGTCACGACGGAACAGTTCGCGCAGGTGCTCTTCTTCTACACCTTCCTCGACGCCATCGACAATCCCGTATACGGCTTTTTGTCCGACAGGACGCGTAGCAAATGGGGCCGCCGCAGGCTCTGGCTCGTCATCGGCGCGCCGCTGTTGGCGCTTTGCTTCATCGCCTTCTACAACATACCCGCGTTCATATCGGGCGAGGGCATATTCCCCTACATGCTGCTCACGTATATGCTCACGGGTACGCTGGATTCGCTCATCAACGCCAATTACGGCGCGCTCTTCCCGGAGCTTTTCCGAAGCGACGCGGAACGCGCCAAAACCAACGCCATGCGGCAGGCCTTCCAGCTTGTGGCGATGGTGATCAGCATCGCGCTCACGCCCATCGTTACCGAAAAGCTCGGCTATGGCCTCACCGCCATCCTCTACTCCGTGCTGGCCGTGGCCGTCATCATCTACTGCGCCGTAGGCTGCCATGAGCCGCAGATAGAGGAAGCCGGCGAGAAGCCCAAGCTCTGGGATACCCTCAAGGTGCTGCTCACCAATCCCAAATTCTGGATATTCGGCCTGACCAACGCCTTCTACAGCGCGGCGATGGCGCTTGTGATGCAGGCGGTGCCCTTCTTTGTGAAATACACGCTCGGCCTTGAAGGCATGGCAAACACCATACTGCTTGGCACGGTGCTGCTCATTTCCATGGGCTGCGTGGCGCTGTGGGCGCATTTTGTCAAAAAGCACACGCTCATGCCCGTGTGGCGCGTGGCGCTCATGGTGCTTGCCGCGGCGTTCGTGCCGCTCTACTTCATGCGCTCGCTCATACCCGCCATCCTCGCAAGCTGCCTTGTGGGTCTGGGCTTCGCGGGCGTCATCACCACGATGGATCTCGTCGGCGCGCGCATCATGGATGAGGACACGCGCAAGCACGGCCTCAAGCGCGAAGGCACCTACGCGAGCGCGATGGGCTTCATGAACCGCCTGAGCGGCCTTTTCACAAGCCTTGCTTTCCTGCTGGTGGGCACGCTCTACGGCTTTGAGAGCGGGGATGTGCCGGGGCCGCAGCCCGACGAGGCCGCGCGCTTCCTGCTCACGATTTTCCCCTTCGCGGTGATGCTTTTGAGCATACTCTTCTCGCGCTTCCTCAAATTCCCCGAGCTGGATAAAAAGGCTGCGGAGACGCCGGACGCCATCGAAGGACAATGAACAAGCGTTATCTCATCGTCAATGCCGACGATTTCGGCCTGACGCAAAGCATGAACGGCGCGATCGCGGAGCTTTTCGGCCTCGGGCTCATCACCTCCTCCACCGTGCTCGCGCCCGCGCGCCATGCGCAGGAGGCGTGCATGCTCGCGGCGAAAAACAGTCTTCCCGTGGGCGTGCACTGGACGCTGCACGCCGAATGGGCGGACGAGGCGTGGGCGCCCGCGGCAAGGGATGCAGCGTCGCTTCTCTACGAGGGCGCTTTATATCACGACGAGGGCACGATGGCAAAAGCCGCGCGCTCCGTCGACGTGACGCGCGAACTGGAGGGGCAATACCGCTATCTCGCCGAACGCGGCTGCGTTCCCGATCACGCGGACAGCCACGGCGGCACGCTCTACGGCACAAATGGAAGGCTGTTTTTTATCAACGCGTTTCGCGTGTGCAAAAAACACGCCCTCCCCTTCCGCTTCGCCAAAAGCCCCGCGTTCATCGCGCGCCAGACGGGGGGCGAACTTTCTTCCGTGCTGCGCGCCGCGCACCGGACAATCGTCATGGCGGCGGAGGCGATGAAGGTGCCGCTCTTGGATGAGCTTGTGACGCACCCCCTTCCCGTGGAGCGCATCGAAAGCTACGAGGCGCTCTGCGCATACTACGAGCGGGCGCTCGCGTCATGCACAGCGGGCGTTACGGAGGTCTTTATGCACCCCTCGCTGCCGGATGATGCGCTACTTAAACGCACGCCGCAATGGCAGAAACGCGTCTGGGAATATGAATGCCTCAAATCGGGCAGGCTCTCCCGCTTTGCCGAGCAGGAGGGTTTCGCCCTTGTCTCGTGGGAGGACGCCCCGTTTGAAAGGAGAGGCTGATGGAGGACAAACGCACCATAACGGTGAGAATAGAGCATGCGCAGGAGAGGAACTACATCCCCGTGCCCTTCGACATGCCGGAAAACGTGGAGCGCGTCGACGTGCGCTATGCCTATAAGCGCCACGCATCGCGCGAGGAGAGCGGCTTGGGACTGCGCGAGCACCCGTGCGTCATCGACCTTGCCATAGAGGGGCCTGACGGCGAATTCGCGGGCGCGTCCGGGTCGGACCGCACGCATGTGTGGCTCTCACCTCTGGGCAGCAGCGCGGGCTACGTCACGCGGGAGCTCACGCCTGGCGTTTGGCGCATCGTCGCGGGCGCGTACCGCATACCGGAGGATGGCGTTGCCGTGGAGTTTGAAATCGCCTTTACCTACAAGCGGCGGCGGCTTTTTCGCGGGGACACGCACACGCACACCACCGCATCCGACGGCGCGGCGGACATCGCGGGCACCATCGAGCTTGCGCGGCAGCAGAAGCTGGACTTCGTCTTCATCACCGACCACAACAATTTCCCCGCGGACGGCGCGGTGCCCATTTGCGAAGACATCACGGTTTTACCGGGCACGGAATGGACGCATTACAAAGGCCACGCGGGCTTCCTCGGCGCAAAGCGCGCGTTTTATTCGCGCTACTATACGGCCTCGCGCGAGGAAACAGAGGCTCTTTTCCATGAAGCGAAATCCAACGGCGCGATGGTGGTTTTAAACCACCCTTTCTGCCCCAGCGTGCCGTGGCTGTGGGGATTTGATTTGCCCTATGACGCCATGGAAGTGTGGAACGGCGTGATGAGCGAGCGCAACGAGCGCGCCATACGCCACTGGCATACGCAGCTTGTATCTGGAGATAAGCGCCCCGCCGTCGGCGGGAGCGATTATCACCGTGCGGGACTTTTGGGCGGCGTCGCCATGCCCTGCATGTGCCTGTACGCGCCCTCGAGAAGCCCCGAGGACATCATACGCGCGCTGCGGCGCGGCAGCGGCTATATCTCCTACCTTGCAGACGGGCCGGGCGCGGACGTGCAAGGCGCGGGCGGGCTTTCCTTCGGGGATACCGTGAAAAAAGGCAGCGAGGTTGAGATCTCCCTCTTTTCTCTGTGGGGGAAGGATGAAATCAAGCTCATCACCGACCTTGGGGAGGAGAGCATACGTTGCCCTGAGAACGCGGCTTCGTATACGCTTACGCGCAGCTTCCCGGGCGCGCGCTTTTTGCGGCTTGAGGTGTTCCGGAGCTATGCCCCCGGCCTGCCGCCCATGCGCGCGATGCTCACCAACCCCATCTATTTCGAATAACGGACGTAAAACATGGATGAAAAGCAAGTCAAAAAAGTGATCGTCGTATTCAAGACGCATCTTGACATCGGCTTTACGGCGTTCGCCGCCGAGGTTTTAAAAAACTACCGCGAACGCTTCATTCCCGCGGCGATCGATCTTGCTGAATCGGTCAACGCGGGTGGAAAGAAGCGCTTCGTGTGGACGGTGGGCTCATACCTCATCAAACATTATTTTGACCATGCAAACGGGGCGCAAAGCGCAAAACTCGCGCGCGCCTTAGAGCGGGGCGACGTTGCCTGGCACGGCCTCGCCTGCACGGCACATACGGAACTGATGGACGCGGCGCTCATGCGCTATGACCTTTCCATATCCCAAGCCTTCGACGCGCGCTTCCGTAAGAAGACCATGGCCGCGAAGATGACGGACGTGCCGGGGCACACCGTGGCGCTCGTGCCGTATCTTGCGAAGGCGGGCATCGAATACCTGCACATCGGCGTAAACAACAGCTCCCGCGTGCCGGAGGTACCGGAACTTTTCCGTTGGAAGTACGGGGAGGATGAAATCGTCGTCCACTACGCGGACGGATACGGCAAGGAGACGGTGCTCCCAAGCGGCGTCGCGCTCGCGTTCTGCCACGCGCCGGACAACGCGGGGCCGCCTGCGCCGGAATTTCTTGAAAAAGCCTACCGCGCGCTCGAAGCACGCTAACCCGATGCCGAGATTGGGGCGGGCACGCTCGACGATTTCGCGCGCGAGGTGCGCTCCATTCGTGATTTGCTGCCCGTCGTGACCGAGGAGATCGGCGACACGTGGATACACGGCGTTGCCTCCGACCCGCTCAAGGTTTCGCAATACCTTCGCTTATTGAAGCTTGGCGAGACGTGGGTAAAGTCCGGCGCGCTCGCCCCCGCTGGTTCCGCATACGAGGACATGATGGAGCAGCTTTTGCTCGTCGCCGAGCACACATGGGGCATGGA
>JAEWMV010000163.1 GCA_023393045.1 Bacillota bacterium
CGCTGGAGATGAGCCGCCCCTTCCAGTGCATGGGGACGATTTTCCTTTTGATGCTGCTCTACGCGCTGCTTTTAGCTTTCGTCATGCTCGTGTTCAACCTCAAAAAAGGGCAGCTTGCGGGGGTGGTCTCGGCGTTCACATTCAGCCTGTTCGGGTTCCTGCTAAACCCACAGACCATCAAAGCGATATTCAAGCTGCCGGACGAGCTCACCTACAAGGCAAACGTCGCGGTGGGGTGGCTCTCCCCGCTCAACCAGGCGACGTATCATATGCACAATTTCGGGTACGACCTGCTGCCCAGGCTCTGGCAGACGTACCTCATCTTCGCGGCGCTCATCGCGCTGTGCTTCTTCGCGGCGCTTCGCGCGTCGCGCACCTACAACTTCAACTTTACGGGGACGGAAGAATGACGGACGCTATCATATCGGTTCAAAACGTGAGCAAAAGCTTCGGGGAGGAGCGGGTGCTAAAGAACGTCACGCGCGACTTTGCGCAAGGGAAAATCCACGGCATCGTCGGCAACAACGGCTCGGGCAAAACCGTGCTCATGAAATGCGTCTGCGGTTTTCTTATTCCGAGCGAGGGGAAAATATACGTCGAGGGCAAGCTCGTCGGGCGCGACGTGGATTTCCCCAAAAATTTGGGCCTCATTATTGAAACGCCGGGCTTCTTGCCGCAGCTTTCGGGCGCAAAAAACCTTGAAATACTTGCGTCCCTCAATAAAAAGATCGGCCTTGAGCAGATCGCGGCGTCAATACGCCGCGTGGGGCTCGATCCCGGCCTCAAGAAGCCCGTGGGGAAATACAGCCTCGGCATGCGCCAGCGCCTCGGCATCGCGCAGGCGATCATGGAGAACCCCAAGCTCCTCGTGCTCGACGAGCCCTTGAACGGCCTGGACAAGCACGGCGCGGCCGAGATGCGGGAGCTTTTGAAGGGCTTGAAGCACGAAGGCAAGACCATATTGCTCGCGAGCCACAACCAGCAGGACATCGACGAGCTTTGCGATACGGTATGCGAAATGGACGATGGGATCATGACGATGATCCGGGAGGGATGAGGATGAAAAAGAAGATTGCGGGAATGGCGCTGCTGCTTGCGCTGATGCTTGCCTTTGCGGCGATGGCGCTGGCCGAGGGGGACACGCTCTATATCGATACGGAGAACGTCTACGAAGGCATGGGCAAAAGTTATGCCCAGGGCTATGTGCCCACGGTTTCCGGCGGTAATGCCAACTTCGTGCTGCCGCTCAAGTCGCGTGAGCCCGCCGTGACCTCCATCACCGTAACGCCCGTGATCGGCACAGGCGAGGACTCCCCCTTCTCCTACGGCAACTATGAGTTCAACGTCAGCGCGGACGCAAACGGCGTGTTCCTCATCCGCCTTTCGCTTCCCCTCAAGGCAAACCGCGTCAACGGCACCTACGCCGTGACTTTTAAGGCGCGCTTCACGGATGCCGCAGATAAGACGCAGACGCAGGAGTTTCCGGTTTACCTCACGATAACCGACGGGCGCAGCTCCGCCGGGGATGAAAAAGAGGTTGCGGGTGCGCTTTTCATTGACAGCGCCACGCTCTACACCGGCATGAACAAGACCTATGCGCAGGGCTATATGCCAAACATCAAGGATGGCAAGGCGTACCTCGTACTGCCCATCCTAGGCAACACCTACGACGGGCGCGTTTCCGTCACGCTCGATTTGGGGACGACAACGGGTAGCCCCTTTGTTTACGGCAACTATTCGCAGACGCGCTCGGCGTGGAACACGGCATACCTGTTCGCCTTCGAGATCCCGCTTGCGAAGGACAGATACAACGGCTCCTACCCCGTCACCGCAAACGCTGCCTACCTCGACATGAACGGCGCCGCCGCGCGGCAGAGCTTCACCGTGTACATCACCGTTACGGACGGCAAGACCCCGCCCGACCCGAACGACGTGCCCAAGGTGGAAGCGGAAAAGCCGGAGCTTTTCATCTCTGCCTGCGCCATAGAGCCCAATACCGTGGGAGGGGACGCGGAATTCACCGTCACGCTCACCATAGACAACATCGGCAACCTGCGCGCCAGGAGCGTCAAGCTCTCCTGGTCGAGCGAGGAGGCGGGCATACTTCCCGCGGGCGCAAACAACGCGGCGCTTCTTGACAATATCGCTTCCGAAGAGAGTGCGACCGCCTCATTCAAGCTCAAAACCACCAAGGACGTGCTCGCGGGCAACCGCAGTTTTTCCGTCACGCTCGACTACGTGGACCTTTACGGCGGAACGTACACGACGACAAGGCAGTTCCTCGTTTCCGTCACACAGCCGGTGGAAATCTCCTACGACTCCATCAGCGTGGCGAAGTCCGTCGCCGCAGGCGAAACCTTCACCCTGCCCGCCAACGTGTTCAATATAGGCAAGGCGACACTTCGTAACGTCACCGTCACCCTCACGGGCGCGGGGCTGTTCCCCACCTCCAGCGTGTTCCTCGGGGACATCCTGCCGGGCGAGGCCGGATACGGGGAATTGAAGGTGTTCGTGGGCATGCTCTCGATGACCTCCGGCTACACCGAAAGCTACGGGCAGACCTACGGGCAGTATGTGATCACCTACTATGACGACGCGGATGAGGAATACAAAGTCAACATCGACTTCACGACCGAGATCAAGGCCCCCGTGATCGAAACGGATACGGACAATACCGAGGAGCAGAAACCAGTCATCCAATGGTGGGTGGCGGTGCTGGTGGGCTTTGCCGTCATCGCCATGCTCGTGACAGGCTTCGTGATGACGAAGTTCATGCGGGCGATGAAGCTCAGGGGGTAGGAGCGTATGAAAAAGCATCGATCAATCGCATTCTTGATGGCGCTTGCCTTCATGTTTGCCGCCGCCTACGCAAAGAAAGATTATGCCGAAGTGATCGAGGCGAATTGGGAAATCAAACTTCCCGCGGGTTGCGAAGTCGTATATGTGAAACAAAGCGATCCCGGTATCAATGGGGAGAACGAGCGCTACCATGTGTTCAATTGCGCCAGCGCCGAGGGCATGACGGAACTCGTCCAATGGTACGACGGCGTCGTGACCGACGACGCTTCCTATCGCCTGCTGGATGTGCTGGGCGTGAAGGATGAGGATTACCCGCAACCGGACAATTATAAAAAATACGTGCAAACGAAAGAGGGCGGGTCGACGCTTGTGCTGCTCTATGCGCTCGAAAGTAAGCTGCTTTATGTGCTGGAGGATTTTTATTGAGCCGAAAACACCGCCGTTGCTGCGGAATGTTCAAAAACCTCAGCCTCTATAAGACGTCTCACACCATTATGCGCGCACTGTCGGGTGGAGCGCCTACGCTCAGTCCGCCTTCGGGCGGACCAGATCGCTTACCTCCAGCATGTTCTCCCAATACCGCTTGGGCATATGGGTCATCCGGCAGCGCGGGTTTTCCCTGCCCTCGATCGCGACCGTGTTATAAAATTGCTTCCACAGCGCCTGATAGCGCGCCTCGCCCTCTGTAATCTCGGGAAATTCCACATGGTCGGTGCGAAGGATCTCGGCTTTGCCCTGCCGATAGACGAGCGCCGCCTTATTGGTTTTGTCAAAAATCATGAATTGCTCGTTATGATAGCGCAGCATGAAATGCCGCGCGATAAAGGGCAGTATATAGTTTTTCGGCGTGATCACGGCGACCAGCGCGCCGCCGACATCGGCAAAGCGGACGAAGCCCTTCAAAAGATGCGCTTCGCCCAACAGGTGCTTCTCCGCGCGCAAAAGCGGCTCCATCACCGCGTCGCCCAGCTTGAAGCACAGCCCTCCGCCCTCCCGATAGCCCTGCAAAAGGAATTCCAGCATACGCAGCTCCTTCTTGGCAAGGCAGCTGCAAAACACCGTCGTCACAAGCTCCAGCGCGCGGGGGGATATCTTCAGCGGAATCGAGGCGCGCACCCGCTGCGCCCTCGCGGCGTCCGTTTCGATGGAACGCACTTGTATGAGCGTGAGCGGCGCATCCTCCCCGCGCAATATGTCAAGCGGAAGCTCGCCGGAATAAACGCTTTCAAACACGCAGCACAAAAATCCGTCAAAGCTCCCGTCGTAGGTATAAACGACGTTGGCGCTTTGCGCTAAAGGCTTGCGCTCAGGCATAGTACCGTCTCCTCCACGGCTTCGGCTATGGACTTGACATCCCGCGCCGCGGGCAACGCGCGGGGCGCGGGCGTTTCCTGAAAAAGGGAAAGCTGCTCCATGCCGAAAGCGTAGACATTTGGGTCGATGAGCGCGCGCACGGTGCTCTCCTTATCCGGCCGCACGCCCGCAGGCCAGTCCGACGCCCTGATGAAATACTGCGCCCGCTTCAAGACCACGCCGATGCGCTTCAGCTCCGCAAGGCCCAGACGCCCGCTTTTGCGCGCAACTGTGATACGCCGCGCGCTCACGGGGCCTATGCCGGGGACGCGAAGCAGCGTGTCGAGCGGCGCGGCGTTCACATCCACGGGGAATTCCTGCATATGATTGATCGCCCAATTGCACTTCGGGTCGAGATAGGGGTTGAAATTGGGCGTCTCTGCGCTCAATATCTCCTGTGCCCCGAAGCCGTACTGGCGCATGAGAAAATCCGCCTGATAGAGGCGATGCTCGCGAAGAAGCGGCGGCTTCACGTCGAGCGCGGGCAGGAGGGAATCCTCCACCGCGGGGATATAGGCCGAGTAAAAAACGCGCTTCAGGGCGTATTTGCCGTAGAGCGCGGAGGCGAGCGTGATGATCTGGTAATCCGTTTCCGGGCTTGCGCCGATGATCATCTGCGTGGCCTGGCCCGCGGGCGCGAACTGCGGCGCTTTTTTATAGAGCGCAAGCTCCTGCTTGTTCTCGCCGGACGCGAGGCAAATCTGCTTCATGGGCGCAAGGATGGCCTCCCGCCTCTTATGCGGGGCGAGGCGGCGCAGGCTCTGCTCGCTGGGCAGCTCGATGTTGACGCTGACCCGGTCGGCGAGAAGCCCCAATCGGCGCACGAGCTCGGGCGACGCGCCGGGGATGGTTTTGGCGTGGATATAACCCCAGAAATCATACTTATAACGCAGCAGGTTTAGCGCCTGGATCATTTGTTCCATGGTGTAATCGGGGCTGCGCATCACGCCGCTTGAAAGGAAAAGCCCCTCGATATAGTTGCGCCTGTAGAACTCAATCGTCAGTTCCGCGAGCTCCTCCGGCGTGAAGGCCGTGCGCGGGCAGTCGTTGCTCGCGCGGTTCACGCAGTACTTGCAATCGTAAACGCAATGGTTCGTCATGAGCACCTTCAAAAGGCTGACACACCTGCCGTCCGCGGAAAAAGAATGACAGCAGCCCGCAGCCACGGTTTTTCCGGGGCGATCCGCGCCCGAGGAGGTGCAGGCCGCGTCATATTTGGCGCTGTCCGTCAGAATTTTTAGTTTTTCCATCAAATCCATCGGTTTGCCCTCATCAAAGCGTTAACAGAGCACCTTGCCGATTACGCTGAGCGCGTCGTCCTCCCCGACGGGGATGGGCGCATACGCGGGATTGAGCGAGATGAGCTGCGTCTCCCCCTCGCCGCCGAGCTTTTTTATGTACGCCTCGCCGTTTAAGACGAACACGCCAAAGTCGCCCTTCTCGAGCGAGGGGCGCTTTTCCACATAGACCACCTGCGCGTCGCGAAAACGCGGCAGCATGCTCTCCCCCCGCACGCGCACGGCGAAATCCGCGCGCTCCGGCGCGTCCTCCCCCGCCTGCATCGGCTCGAAATGTTCCCCGTCGAGGAATTGTCCCGTGCCGGCGGACACGGGCAGGTCATAGAGCGGCAGTATGCGCGCGGGCCTTTGCGGCGCCTCGCTGTGCGCAACAAAGCGCGCGTCGAGCGCGAGGAGGGACGCATATTCGCGCAGCTTCGCCCGGCCGCGCTCGTTGAGCCTTTCGCCCTGACCGAGGCCAAAGGAGGCGAGCGCGTCGCGCACGCCGTAGCGCTCCAGCAGCAGCAAAAACTGCTCCATATTGGGCTGGGTGTCCCCCCGCTCCCACTTGGAGACGGCGCGATATGTCACGGGACAGCCCCGGCTTGTGAGGTGCGCCGCCGCGTCCGCCTGCGAGAGCCCCGCTTCCTTTCTGAGTTTTGCCAAAGTCAAATGCGCAAGCATTTCGCCCTCCAACATTCGCTTTCGTACATTATTTTTTTCTTAAGCGCATTATATCGTATGTGCGCGCGCTCTTCAAGCATAAAATCTCTTAAACAGAGAAATATTTCTATTGTAATCTCCATTATGGGGTATTATCATGGACTTGGGCGCAGGGGGCCAGCATGGACAGGGATATACTGCATATCGACATCAACGGCTGTTACGCCAGCATCGAGCTTATTTTCCGCCCGGATCTTCGGGGCAAACCCGTGGCCGTGGGCGGGGACGTCGAGGCGCGCCACGGCGTGATTTTAGCAAAAAACGAAGAGGCGAAGCGCTGCGGCGTCAAAACCGGGGAAGCGCTCTGGCAGGCCCGGGGCAAGTGCCCTGAGCTTGTCATCCTAAAGCCCAACCACGCGCTCTACGAGCGCTATGCGCATTTGGCGCGCGCGATATACGCCGAATATAGCGACTATGTGGAGCCTTTCGGCCTCGACGAGGCATGGATGGACATCACCCACCGCAAGAGCGATCTGAATAAGGCAAAGGGCATTGCCGACGAGATACGCCGCCGTATCAAAGAGGAGCTTAAAATCACCGTTTCCATCGGCGTATCCTACAACAAGATTTTTGCCAAGCTGGGCAGCGATTATAAAAAACCGGACGCGACCACGCTCATCACGCGGGAAAATTACCGCGACATCGTCTGGCCGCAGCCCGTGGAAAACCTTCTGTACGTGGGGCATGCGACGAAGAAGAAGCTTTATGACCGCAGCATCTATACCATCGGCCAGCTCGCCGCCGCAAAGCCCGAGGCGCTCTACAGCTGGTTCGGCAAGATGGGCGCGCAGCTTGGCTGCTTCGCGCGCGGTGAGGACGACTCCCCCGTCGCATTTTCCGGGGACGAAGGGGTCGCCAAGAGCATCAGCAATTCGACCACCACGCCGCGCGACCTCGTATGCGAAAGGGACGCGAGCATCGTGTACCTCATGCTCTGCGAGAGCGTGGCCGAGCGTTTGAGGGAGTGCGGCCTCATGGCGCGCACGGTGCAAATCGGCCTTCGGGATACCAGCCTTTGCTGGATTGAGCGGCAATTGAAGCTGCCCACTCCCGCCTGCACGTCCGACGTGCTGCACGACGCGGCGATGAAGCTGCTGCGCGCCAACTGGCGCTGGCCAAAACCCCTGCGCTCCATCGGCATAAAGGCGACGGACCTCGTGACGGCGGCGGAACCGGAACAGCTCACGCTCTTTTCGGACGCCAAGGCGCGCGCGAAGCGCGAGCGGCTCGAGCGCAGCGTGGACGAGATACGCCGTCGCTTCGGCGACCACGCGATCCGCCGCGCGGCCGTCACGATGGATAAAACGCTCGTGGACGTCCGCCCGAAGGACAATAAGTCGCCGCTTCAATGACCCTTTACACAGCAAAACAGGGCGCCGGAAACGGCGCCCTGTTTTATGCTGCGTTTTTGCGTATTCTATTTTGCTATCGTCTTTATCCTTTGGCGCACTGCGCGCAGGCTGCATGGTCGGCGCGCGCGGAAATCCCACGAGGCACGATGCGCGTCCAGCCGCAGGGGTCGGGCAGGCGGCCGGACTGTATGCCCGTGAGCGTGTCGTACATTTTCTTTGCGACGGGGCCGATCTCGCTCCCGAGGACGATCGACTCGCCCTTGTACTCCAACTCGCCTATGGGGGAGATGACCGCCGCGGTGCCCGTGCCGAAGGCTTCCGTAAGGACGCCTGCTTTGTACGCCTCGAACAGCTCGTCAACCGGGATCGCGCGCTCGCACACAGGCATGCCGAAGCTTTGCGCAAGCTCGAGCACGCTCATGCGCGTGATGCCCTCGAGTATGCTGCCGTTGATGGCGGGGGTCGTGAGCACGCCGTCGATGACGAACATGGTGTTCATTGCGCCCACCTCTTCGATATAGCGGTTCTCGCGCCCGTCGAGCCAGAGCACCTGATCGTACCCCTTCTCGTTGGCGAGCACCGCGGCGCGAAGGCTCGATGCGTAGTTGCCGCCGGTCTTGGCGTTGCCCGTTCCGCCGCGCACGGCGCGCACGTACGCGTCCTCGATGTGGATGCGCACGGGCTTGATGCCGTTGGGGTAGAACGAACCCGAGGGGGAGCAGATGATGAAATAGATGTGCTTTTGCGCGGAATGCACGCCCAGCCTGTTGCCGTCGCCGATCATCGTGGGGCGAAGGTAGAGCGTGGTGCCCTCCGTGCAGGGCACCCAGTCCCGCTCGAGGTCGACGAGCGTTTCGATGGCCCTGAGCTGCAGCGCCTCGTCGATGGGCGGCAGGCACATGCGGTACGCGCTGCGGTTCATGCGCGCGGCGTTCTCTTCCGGGCGGAACAGGCCGATTTCATCATCCTCGTAACGATAGGCCTTGAGGCCCTCGAATATCTCGATGGAATAGTGCAGCACGGGGGACGCGGGGTCGATGGAAAGCTTCTGGTACGGCACGATGCGCGCGTCGTGCCAGCCGCGCTCCGTATCATGGTCTGCGATGAACATGTGGTCGGTGAACACGTTGCCAAAGCCCAGCCTGCTTTCGTCCGCGTACTTCGCCTTGGGCGACGTTGTCCTCATGATGGGAATCTCCATTTTTAAGCCTCCGTGGATATGCATTTTGCGCCGCGCCGCAGCGCTTCGATATTCAATTCAACCAGTTTGGCCTTGGGGCCGGTGAACATGTGGGCGAGCATCTCTCGGATGGTGTCGGTGGAGAGGAGCTTCGTCGCCTCGATGTAAGCGCCAAGCATGACCATGTTCGCCACCTTCATGTTGCCAAGCTCCCCCGCGATGTCGAGACAGGGGACGTAGTGGGCGGCGACGTCGCCGCGCGCGGCCTTGATTTCGATGATGCTGCTGTTGATAAAGAGCGCCCCGCCCGGAACCGTCAGGGGCTCGAACTTCACGAGCGAGGGCTTGTTCATGGCGATGAGCTCCGTGGGGTTCAACACCATGGGGGAAATGATCTCCTCTTCGCTCAAAACCACCGAGCAGTTGGCGGTGCCGCCGCGCATCTCCGGGCCGTAGCTGGGGAGCCAGCTCACCGAAAGGCCTTCCTTCATACCCGCTTCCGCGAGCGTTTTGCCGATGGCCATCACACCCTGCCCGCCGAAGCCCGAAATGATGATCTCGTGGGTCATGTCACTTCACCTCCGCCCTGTCGGCGTAGACGCCGAGGGGGAAATAGGGGATCATGTTCCCCTTGAGCCAGTCGATGGCCTCAAGCGGCGTCATCCCCCAGTTGGTGGGGCAGGTGGAGAGAACTTCAACAAATGTGAAGCCTGCCCCAGCCAACTGAAGCTCGAACGCTTTTTTGATCGCTTTTTTCGCCTTGAGTACGTTGGGCACATCCACGACCGTAACGCGCTGCGCATAAACGCAGCCCTCTATGGTGGAGAGCAGCTCCGCCATGCGGATGGGCGAACCGTAATGCTCCTTCTGCCGCCCGAAGGGGGCGGTGGTCGCCCTCTGGCCGACGAGGGTCGTAGGGGCCATCTGCCCTCCTGTCATGCCGTAGATGGCGTTGTTGACGAAGACGGTGGTGATCTTTTCCCCGCGCATGGCCGCGTGGACGATTTCCGCCGTGCCGATGGCGGCAAGGTCTCCGTCCCCCTGATAGGTGAACACCGCGAGCTCGGGATGCACCCGCTTGATGCCAGTGGCAACGGCGGGCGCCCGGCCGTGGGCGGCCTCCTGCATGTCGCACGCAAAATAGTTATATGCGAACACCGAGCAGCCGACCGGGGCAATGCCCACGGCGGCGCCCACCAAATCAAGCTCTTCCAAAGTTTCCGCCACCAGCTTGTGCACCACGCCATGCGTGCAGCCGGGGCAATAATGCATATAGGCGTCCGTCAGGCCCTTGGATTTTTGATATACGATGCTCATGCTTCGCACCTCCCCAGGGCCTTCATAGCCTCATCGATCAAATCCTGCGGCACGGGGATCACGCCGCCGCCCGCGCCCACGAAGCGCACGGGCCTCGCGCCGGAAACGGCAAGCCGCACGTCGTCTACCATCTGGCCCATGCTCAATTCCACCGCGATCACGGCCTTGACGTTCTCCCCCGCTGCGCGCGCGCGAAGCGCCGCTTCGGGGAAAGGCCAAAGCGTAACGGGACGGAAAAGCCCCGCCTTCACGCCCTGTTTTCGAAGCTGCAGGACGGCGGCGCGGGAAATCCGCGCGGTCGTGCCGTAGGCCACGAAGAGAACTTCGGCGTCCTCGGCCATGAATTCCTCAAAGCGCACCTCGTTTGCCGCAATGCGGTCGTATTTCTCCTGCAACCTTTTATTTTGTTCGGCACAGTCCTTGGCGTCGATAAAAAGGGAGTTGACGATGTTGTGGGGGCGCTTGCCCTTCGTGCCGTCCGTCGCCCAGTCCTTGGGTGGGAGGGCGCGCTCCTTGGGCGCTCTCCATTCAATGGCCTCCATCATCTGGCCGATCATGCCGTCCGCGAGCACCACGACGGGCGTGCGGTAATAATCCGCGATGTCAAAGGCTTCCTGCGTGAAGTCCGCGGCCTCCTGTATGGTCGAAGGGGCGAGGACGACGGTGCGGTAATCCCCGTTGCCGCCGCCGCGCGTCGCCTGAAAATAATCCGCCTGCGAGGGCGCGATGTTGCCAAGCCCCGGCCCGCCGCGCATCATGTTGACGATGACCGCGGGTAGTTCCGCGCACGCGATGTAGGTGATGCCCTCCTGCTTGAGGCTGATGCCCGGCGAGGAGGAGGAAGTCATCACGCGCGCGCCCGCGCCCGCCGCGCCGTAGACCATGTTGATGGCCGCAATCTCGCTTTCCGCCTGCACGAAGCAGCCGCCGTGCTCGGGCAGATGCCGCGAAAAATATTCCGGAATCTCATTTTGCGGGGTGATGGGGTAGCCGAAGAAATAACGGCAGCCCGCCCGTATCGCGGCCTCCGCGACCGCCTCGTTGCCTTTCCAAAGCTCCTTTGCCATATCCATTACACCCTTTCCACGGTGATCACGCTGTCCGGGCACATGCGCGCGCACGCGGCGCAGGCGATGCATTCCTCCATGCGCTCCACCGCCGCGGGATGGTATCCCTTGGCGTTGGTCGCCGTGTCCATCGCGATGATATGCTTCGGACATACCGCGACGCACAGCTCGCACCCCTTGCAGCGGTTTCTGTCGAAGGTCACTTTTCCTGCCATGTACGCTCTCCCTCCGTCGGCTCGATTTCCCAGGGTTTTTTCATATACAGGTCAAGGGGAAACACTTCCCCGCAACTTACCTTCAGCCCGCCGGCAATCGGCCGCATGGCCGCGTGATAGCGCACGGGCACGCCCGTGATCGCCGCCACTTCTTCAGCCAACTCCGCACCGCGCAGCACGTCCGCAACCGCGGTATCGCCGCACAGGTGCGTGTTGTTGACGAGGCCCGCCGCCTCAAGCTTGGCGCTGCGCTCGATCTCCCTGAGATAGCGCGCAGCCTTTTCCGGCGTGGCGGTTTCCGGCCGGTTGAAGTTCAAAACGCACAGCAGCTCGTGCGGGATTGCGCGTATTTTTGCGGCGAACCTGCCGAGCACCCGCGCGCCCGCGGGGTCTCCCCCCACGTCCATCACGCCCGCGGCATTGGGCTCCAGCATAGCGGATACGGCGGGATTGAGGGCGGGAAGGTCGGCGTTGCCGCCCGCGGAGAGGATGACGCGCACGCCTGCGGCCTCCAGTTCTTCCCTGCGCTCCCGCGAGCAGAAGTAGGGGTTGACGATATCAAGATCGGCAAGCGTGGGCCTTTGCCCCTCCTTCGCAAGGCGAAGCGCGAGATTCAAAGCGAATTCCGTCTTGCCGCTGCCGTAATGGCCTGTGATGATGTAAAGACAAGTCTCCATTTCAGTATTCCTTCGCCTGTTCCTCGCCCGAAAGCACCCTGCAAGCCGCCTCGCACAGCGCGCGCAGCTCGTCCTCGCCTGGCAAAACCGCCACCTCGGCAATAAAGCTCACGCGCTCTTCAATCCAATCCGTAAGCATCTTGTCATAAGCGAGACCGCCCGTAAGGAGGATGGCGTTGACCTCGCCGCGGAGCACCGCGGCGCACGCGCCGATCTCCTTTGCCACCTGATAGGCCATGCCCTCGTAGACGAGGCGCGCCTTTTCATCACCCCCGCGTATGCGCCGGTTGACCTCGCGCCCGTCGTCCGTGCCCAGATACCCCACCAAGCCGCCGCGCGTGTTGAGCAGGCGTATCATTTCCGCGGGGGGCAGGTTCGTGCTGCGGCACAACTTCACAAGGGAATTTGCGGGCAGGCCGCCGCAGCGCTGCGCGCTGTAGGGCCCGTCCCCTCCCAAACCGTCGTTCACATCCACGACGCGCCCTTTTTCATGCGCGCCCACTGTGATGCCGCCGCCCATGTGGGCGACGATGAGGTTCACTTCCTCGTAGCGAAGGCCGCGCTTTGCCAGGAAACGCCGCGCCACGGCCTTCTGGTTGAGCGCGTGGAATACCGAGATGCGCGTGATGTCCGGATGGCCGGAGAGCCGCGCGAGGTCAGAAAGCTCATCCGTCACCACCGGGTCCGCGATATAGGCCGGAAGATCGGCCTCCTGCGCGATTTCCTGCGCGAGCTGCGCGCCGAGGCTGGAGGCGTGCTCCCCGTAGGCGCAGCTTTTGACGTCCTCAATCATCTTTTCGTTGACTTCATAGGTGCCCCCCGCGATGGGGCGGAGCATCCCGCCGCGGCCGATCACCGCGTCGAGCGAATCTATGGCGACGCCGTGCTCCGCAAGCGCCCTCTCGATGACCCTTCTTCTAAAGGGAAGCGACGTGTCCGCGCCCGCGAAGGAGAAAAGCTCCTCCGGCGCGTGCCGCAGCGTTTCCTCAAAGAGTGGAGCGTCCCCCTCGTACACCGCGATTTTGGTGGAGGTGGAGCCGGGGTTGATGGCCAGTACGCGTCGATTCATGTGCTGCTGCGCCTTCCTGTTGTCAGTCATATCGCCACTTCGTCAACTCGCCTGTTCGTTCGCCATGCGAACCGCAAGCGCGATGGAGTTGAGCTTGGCGTCCTCATGATCCGCGCGGCTCGTGATGATGACGGGCGCCGTCGCCCCTACGAGCACGCCTGCGTGGCGCGCCTTCGCGACGTGTGCGAAGGATTTATGCAATGCGTTTCCGGTTTCGATCTGGGGCGCGAGTATGACGTCCGCCTTGCCTGCGTTGGGATCCTCGATGCCCTTATGTATAGCCGCCTCGCGATAGAGGCAGTTGTCGAGCGCGAGCGGCCCGGTCACAACGCAGCCCTCGATTTCGCCCGCGCGGTTCATTTGCACGAGCTCGGCCGCGTCCACGGTAGGCGGCATTTTGGGGTTGACGGTCTCTATGGCGCAAAGGCAAGCTACGACGGGCGTATTACAGCCCAACGCCCTAGCTACCCGAAGGGAATTCATAATGATGTGCTTTTTTTCCTCAAGATTGGGATACATGTTGAGCGCGGGGTCGGTGAGGTAGATCATCCGCTCGATGCCCGGCAACTCGAAAACGCCCACATAGGAGAGCAGCGCGCTCTTTTTAAGCCCGTGATCCGAATTGAGCACCTCGCGAAGGATCGCCGCCGTGGGGGCATGGCCCTTCATCATGGCCTGCGCCCGCCTTTCACGCACGAGTTGCACCGCGACCTTACAGGCTTGCGCCTCATCCGCGCAAGGGATGATTTCCATGCCGCCGAGGTCAATCCCCTCCCGCGCGGCGAGCGCGCGGATTTCATCCGCACCGCCGACGAGCAGCGCGCGGCACAGCCCCAGGTCAACCGCCCTTCGAAGCGACGCAAGCACGAACTCGTCCTGCGCGGCGGCCACCGCAACCACAGGTTTTATTTCATATTTCGCCCGCAAAATGGAATCGAAGCTTATTCTCACGCTATGTTCCTCTTTGCCCCTCGTATAGATATGATGATTGCTCATTTCATATGACATCATATTAATCATCGCGTTGTATTATGTCAATACGGTAAACGGACATATTGGCTTGAAACGGAAGAATATATGATGTATAATGCCAAGAAATATGGGCGAGGGAGGCGATTCGGATGGCGAGCGGAACGCGGAGCCTGTCGGAGCGCACGGCGAACGAGCTCTACAACATGATCGTGCTGCAAAAAACGTTCGCTCCGGGCGACAAGCTTCCCAACGAGAACGAGCTTTCCCAAAGTCTGGGCGTGAGCCGCACCACGCTTCGCGAAGCGGTGCGCTACCTCGTCGCCCAAGGGGTGCTCAGCGTGCAGCAGGGGCGGGGCACCTTCATCTGCGAGGACCTTTCGCTCTTTAGCAAATACGACGTGGGCGCGCTGGGCCGCGCGCGGCTGAGCGATATGTATGAACTCCGGCTCATGTTCGAGCCGCAGTGCGTCATGCTGGCGTGCTTCAGGGCGACGGACGAGGAGCTGCAGCGGATATTCGACCAGGCGCAGCTGATAGAGAAGCTGGTCGGCGAGGACGGGAACTGGCCGGACGAGGACCAGCGGTTCCACGAAATGATCGCGGCCGCCTCCCACAATGAATTCATCATACGCATGTTCCCCATCATCACCGCCGCCGTGCACGAGGCCATGGCGATAAGCGATAATATCGAGGCGCTCAAGGTCGGCGTGATTTACGACAACAGGGACATATGCGGCTTCCTGCGCCTGAGGGACGGCGCGGGCGCCAAGAGCGCCATGAACATCCACATCCGCCACGTCATCAACACGCTGGGCCTCAACACGGGCGAGGTGTGAGGGGTGCCGCCGGATATCCCGCCGATCATCCGGCCGATCGCATATCAAAAAGCCCCTGAAGAGCGAAAAGGAGCGCGCCTATGTGGAAATGCCCCGAATGCGGCCGGGAATTTAAAAACGAGAATCAGGATCATTATTGCGTAAAGGTCGGCACGATTGACGAATACATCGCCGCGCAGCCGAGAGAGGTGCGCCCGCTGCTTCAAAGCGTGCGCGAGACCATACGCGCCGCCGCGCCGGGCGCCGCGGAGAAAATCTCCTGGCAGATGCCCACCTTCTGGCAGGGCGAGAACCTCGTCCATTTCGCGGCGTTCAAGAAGCATATCGGCCTCTACCCCGGCGGCAAGGCGGTGGGCGCGTTCGCACAGCGATTAGAAGGCTACAAAACGTCGAAGGGCGCCATTCAGTTCCCGCTCGACCGGCCCATCGACCACGCGCTGATCGCCGACATCGTGCGCTGGAGGCTGGAGAATTTGCAGTGAGCCCTCGGGCTTCCGTTCAATCAGGAGGAAAACCGATATGGCAACAATCCTTGCGCCGGGAAAGAGCGCAACTGCCACGATAAAGGTCACAAATGAAAACACCGCAAGGGCTTTGGGCAGCGGCGGCCTTGAGGTTTTCTCCACGCCCATGATGATCGCGCTCATGGAACAGGCCGCGTGCAACGCGCTTGCGGACGCACTGGAGGCCGGTCAGACTTCCGTGGGGACGAAAATCAGCGTGGAGCATACCGCCGCAAGCCCTGTGGGTGCGCAGATCACCGCGACGGCAACCGTCGTTTCGCCCGACGGACGCATGGTCGAATTTGAAGTCACGGCAAAAGATGGTGCCGGCGAAATCGGCAAAGGAACGCATACGCGCGCAATCGTCGACCCCCGAAGGCTTCTCGCCAAGGCGAACAAGCGCTTATGACGCGCAGGGATGCATTGCCGCGGACGCAAGCAAGCATGATCGGAGGAAAAGGAATGATTGCCGAAAAACTCACGGACGGCGACGTCGTCGGGATTATCAGCCCGAGCCATATCGCGGACGGAGACTATTACAAAGAGGTTATCAAGGGCGTCGAGCGCTTGGGCTTGCGCGTCAAGCTGGGCGGCAACATATTTAAAAGCACCCACGGATACCTTGCAAGCGAACAGGAGCGCGCCGACGACCTCAACCATATGGTGGCCGATGATGAAGTGAAGCTAATTCTCTTTGGCGGAGGCTGGGGTGCCAACGAAATCCTTCCGCTTATCGATTATGACAACATCGCCCGCCACCCGAAGCTGTTTAGCAGTTACAGCGACGGCACGAGCATCCTCAATGCCATATACGCAAAAACAGGCTTGATTACATATTACGGACTCGGCGCGGGCGAATTTTACGACCTTACGGATTATGATTGCGCGCAGTTTAAAAGGCATTTTATGAAAGGAAGCGAAGCGGATTCCCTGTGCGGAAGGG
>JAEWMV010000062.1 GCA_023393045.1 Bacillota bacterium
CTCCCCCGCGGCCGAGCGCCAAGAGCTTGTCGAAGGACACGTCCTGATGCCCGATCATTTCAAGCGTTCCGGCGCGCACCTCCTGCACGAGGCGCGCCGCGCTCATGTCGGGAGCAAGCTTCACGCGAAGCGGCAGCGCGCGGATAAAGGGCCCCAGCACCTCCCACAGCTCCGCCGAGGTTCTGCCGGACACGGGCGTGCCGACGAGCATGTCCTTCGCGCCCGTGAGCTTATGAAGGAGCAGCGCGTACGCCGAGAAAAAGAGCATGAAGGGCGACACGGAATTTTCGGCGCAGTATTTTTCTGCCATTACGGAGATTTCCGTCGGGAGGGCGAAAGCAAGCTTTTTGCCCGGATACGGGCCGCGCACGGAAGACGTGCGGTCATAGGGGATATCCAAAGGCGCGGGCGCGTCGTGAAGCCGCGCTTTCCAATAGGCAAGCGTATCCTCAGCGTCAGGCGTCTTCGCGCGGTGGAGCGCATAATCCAAGAACTCCACGCCCGTCTGATAAGGCTTGCCCGCGTAGAGCGCGTCGAGCTTTTTCATCATGAGTGGGCTCGTGAGCCCGTCCCCGATGAGATGGTGGGTGTCGAAGAACAGGTATACATCCCCCTCGGGCGCATCCCAGAGGGCCGCGCGCATGAGGGGCGGGCGCGTCACGTCGAAAGGCCTGAGGAAAGCTTTGGCCGCCTCCTCAAAGCTGTCCGCCGCGAGCACCTCCATGCCAAAGGGCGCGTTTTCCCTAACGCGCTGGCAAAGGCCCTCGCCCGTGAGCTCAAAGCCCGTGCGCAGGAGCTTTTCGCGGGACACGAGTTCCCGCAGCGCCGCGAGCAGGCGCGCCTTGTCAACGGATTTAGGCAGCTTCACAGCACCCGGCATGTTGTAGGCGAGCGAGGCGGGGTCGGCCTGCGATTCGATATAAAGGCTCAGCTGCGTGGCCGTGGCGGGATACATGGCGCGCGCGGCCTCTTTGGGGATGGCGGGCCTTGCTTCGCGCGGCGCGGCTTTGCCGCCCGGCAGGGCCGCGGCAATCCTTCGCGCCGTCCTGTAAGCATAAAGGTCGGCGACGGCGAGCTTGACCCCAAGCGTCGCTTCTATGGCGACGATGGCCTCCATGGCGGTGAGCGAGTCGCCGCCGCAGAGGAAATAGTCGCTCTCCACATCCATTTCGGGATGGCGCAGCGTCCTTTGGAAAATGGAGAGGAGCGCCTTTTCCGCGTCCCCCTCGGCCTGCGCCCCGCCCGAGGTAAGCGCCGGCTCCGGCAGGGCCAGATAATCTATTTTGCCGCTTCGCGTGACAGGCAGCGCATCGAGGCGCATGTACGCGCCCGGCAGCATATAGGCGGGCAGATACGAGCGCAGGAATTCCGTCAATTCGGTTTCAGGTATCTCCTGCTCCGCCGTGTAGTAGGCGGCAACAAAAGCCCCCTTGCCGCGGTTGATGACCTTCACCGCGGCCTGGCCGACGCGCGCGTGCGCCGCGAGGCGCATGGCGATCTCCTGCGGCTCAATGCGAAGGCCGCGGAGCTTCACCTGCCCATCGCACCTGCCGCCGAGTATGATTTCCCCGTCCCCCGTCCAGCAGCCGACGTCGCCGGAGCGATAGAGCGTCTCCCCCATCTCGAAGGGGCTGGGGATGAAGCGCTGCGCGGTCAGCTCCGGCAGATTGCGGTACCCCTGCCCCACGCAAAGCCCGCCGATGAACACCTCGCCGTACACGCCTATGGGCAGAGGCTGGAGGTGGGAATCGAGCACATAGAGCCGGCAGTTGTCCATGGGGCCGCCTATGGTGATGGCGCTCGCGTCATTTAAAAGCTTGCTGCTCACGGCGACCGTGGTCTCGCTCGGGCCGTATTGGTTGTATACGTCCGCGTCGGTAAACTGGCGAAGCGTCTGCATGAGTTCGCCGGGGAAATGCTCCCCGCCGCAGACGATGCTCTCCACCGCGCACAGCGCGCGCGCGAATTCCGGACAGGCAAGGTAAGCCTCGAGCCGCGAGGGCGGAAGCGAGAGGTTGCCCACTGCGTATCCGCTGATGAGGGATGCGAGCCTGACAGGATCCTCCTGCGCGCCCGCTTCCGGAAAAACGATGGTGCGCCCGTTCATGAGGGCCACCGCGCACTCGAGCACGAACACATCGAACCCCACCGAGCAGAGCGAAAGCACCGCGCCGTGCCCGTAGAGCTTCCTCGTGGCCACGGCAAGGTTGACGAGGCTCGTCTGACCGATCAACACGCCCTTGGGCCTGCCCGTGCTGCCGGAAGTGTAGACCATGTACGCCGTATCGGCGCAGGGTTTTTCCGGGTACGCCGCGGAGTCGAAAGACTCCGCCTGCCCGGGCGTGAGGGTTGGCACTTTGCAGCCGGGTGGCGCGCCGTCCGGCGCCGAGATGAGCGCCGCCGCGCCGGAATCCTCTAATATTTCATTAAACCTGCCGGAGGGCGTGTCCGGCGAGAGGGTGAGCCACGTGTTGCCTGAAAGCGTTGCGCCCAGCACCGCCGCCGCGAGCGGAAAGCCTTTCTCGAGGCAGATGACCACGGTTTGATTGCCTGCGGGGCACAGGGAATCTATCGCGCGCGCATAGGAATGGGCGAGCGAGAAGAGCGCCTCGTACGTAATGCGCTGCCCGCGGCAGATGACGGCGACGCGCTTGGCGTAGGCCCTCTGGGCAGAGCGCAGCATGCTCGCCGCGTCCGGATAAGGCAGCGGCCGCGCGGTCTGGTTGAAGGCAAAGAGCACGCGCCCCTTCTCCTCGATGCCGATCATGGGCAGCTTCCATATGGGGGTTTCCGGCTCGGAAAGGGCGGCGGTGAGTATGTTGGTCAGATACTCGTGGAGCTTGTCGATATCCCGCTCCGAGAAAATCTGGGTGAGGTAGTCATAGTCCACCGAGAAGCGGTAATCGTCCTCCATGCTGCTCAGGTGGATCAGAAGATGCTCGCTTTGGTACCCGCTGTAATGCCAGCGGCCGGAGAAGGTGACGGACGCGTCCTCGCTCCTGTACATACGGCTGGTCTGGTACGAGAGCACGATATGGAAAAGGCCGCCCGCGTCGGGATTGATTTCCTTGGAGAGTTCGTTGATCTGCGCGAAGGGCAGCCGCTGGTGGCGCAGCAACTCGAACCACTGCCCCGCAAGCTCCGTGTTGAAGCGCTCGATCGACCAGTTCTCGTCCACCTCGCCGAGGAAGGGCAAGGTGCTCACGAACATGCCCAGCGTATTTTTATCCTGATAGTCCGCGCGGTTAAAAACGGGCACGCCGATGGCCGTGCGCGTGGCGCCGCCCGTCCTGTTGAGGTAGATGGCGAGCGCCATATAATAGACCGCAAAGGGCGCCACGCGGTATTTCGCGCAGAACTCGCGGATGAGGTGGTTGAGCACATGGGAGAGGCGGAAGGTTTTGCGCCTGCCCACGGGGCTCACCACCGCGCTGAGGCAGTCCTTCACGGTGGACGCGCCCTCGAACCCGGCGAGGCGCTCCCGCCAGAAGGCGACGTCCTTTTCGTGCGCGGCGGAGGAGAGATACTTCTCCTCCTTCTCCACATGCAGCCCGTACGAGGGGCCGACCTCCACCTTCGCCTCCCGCCCGGAGATGAGCGCGAGGTAGGTTTCCGCGATGCGGTTACTAAGCAGCACCTGCGACCAGCCGTCCGAGATGATGTGGTGGGTCTTGACGATGATGCCGCCCTCGGACTCGTTCTGCTTGAATATCCTGAAATCATAAAGCGAGGCGTCGATGAGGGGAATCGCCTCGCGGGCGATGGTATCCTCCCAATGCAAAAGGCCCGTGCTGTCGGTTTTGGTGAAATCGAACACGGGGAAAAGCGCCGGCTCGTAGGGCGCGATATACTGGCAGGGTTTGCCGTTGACCACCGTGATGCGCGCGCGGATCTGCTCGTCGTTTCTCACCACAAGGTCGAGGCTTTTTTGCAGCGCGGCGACGTCGAGCGCGCCGATGATGCGTATGGTGGCGCAGATGGTATTGATGGAGGTGCCCGAAAAAGCCCTCTCCGCGTTCCAGATGTTCATCTGGTTCGAGGACAAGGCGTAAGGCGCCGTATTTGAGCGGGCATCACCCAATACCTGCACCTCCCCCCGAGCAAAAAAATTCCTATTCCGACATGTGTTGCTAAATCTCCAAATATCATTATACTTTTCGCGCGGGTGCAATTCAACATTGATTTATATAAATGAAAAATATATAAGGTGTAACCGGGAATATTTTACATACTTTTCCGTATCCATATTAGCATGAGAAGGAATGTTTTTCCCCTGAGCCCCCGCGTGCTCGCGGCGGCGCTGGCGTTACTGGTTGTGGCCGCCCTCGTGCGCGGCTATTTTTATCTTGCCTCGGACGGCGGCGCGCCTTCCGCAAGCGAAGGGCCGCGCATTACTCTCTATGACGCAAAGAAGAACAAGAATGTAACGCTGACGCTGGAGGAATACCTTTTCGGCGTGGTGGCCTCGGAAATGCCCGCCTCCTTTTCCGTGGAGGCGCTCAAGGCGCAGGCCGTGTCCGCGCGCACCTACGCCGCAAAAAGGCTCAAGGAATACGGCGGCAAGCCCTGCGGCAGGCATGGCGCGGACCTGTGTTCGGACAGCTCCTGCTGCCAGGCGTGGCATTCGCGCGAAACGCTCATGGAGCAATGGGGTGAAAACGCGGATTTCTACGCCGAAAAGATCGAGCAGGCCATAGAGGATACGGCGGGCCTCGTGGCGCTCTACGGGGGCAAGCCCATCGACGCGCTCTACCACTCCGCCTCGGGCGGCCAGACGGAGAGCGCCGAGGATGTATTCGGCGGGGACGTGCCGTACCTCGTGAGCGTGTCGAGCCCGGGCGAGGAGGGCGCGGCGCACTACGCGGATTCCTTCACCTACACGCCCAAGGCGTTTGCCAAGGCGCTCAACAAGGTTTTCCCAAAGGCCGGCCTCAAAGCCGGCTCGCTTAAAGCGCAGGTGGAAATCCTCTCCCGCTCCGAGGGCGGCAGGGTGACGGAGTTGCAATTGGGAGACGTGACCGTAACGGGGCGGGAATTGCGCGCGGCGCTCGACCTCCCCAGCGCGGCCTTTACCATCACCTTCACCGAGGACGAGGTGCGCGTGGACACCAAGGGCTTCGGGCACGGCGTGGGCATGAGCCAGTACGGCGCGAACGCCATGGCCAGGGACGGCGCGGACTTTGAAGAAATACTCGAGCACTACTACACGGGCATCACGCTGGGCACGCTGGACGAAATCGGCAAGTGATGCTATCCTAGCCCCATGAAGGAGCTTGTCTTGACAATATCCCCCGATATGGCGGAGCGGAGCGTGCAAAGCTTGCTCGAGGGCGAGCTGCGCGTGTCCGCAACGCTTGTGCGCCGCCTCAAGCGGCGCGAGCGGGGCATCACCCTCAACGGGCAACCCATATTCACCACGGCGCGCGTTCGTACGGGCGATGTGCTGCGCGCGGACGTGAGCGACGATGTTTCCCTGCGCCCCGCCCCCAAAGAGGCGGCGTTTGGCGTCCTCTATGAGGACGAGGATATTATCATCATCGACAAGCCCGCGGGCATGGCCGCCCATGCCTCCACGCGCGACCCGGACATGCCCACCGCGGAAGGCGCGCTCGCCTTCTACCTTCCCCCGGACGTCGTGCCCCATCCGGTGAGCCGCCTTGACCGCGGCACGTCGGGCGCGATGACCTTCGCCAAGTCCGGCTATGCGCACGAATTGCTGCGCCGGCAGCTCCATACGGCGGATTTCTATAAGGAATACCTCGCCATATGCGTCGGCACCCCCGACCCGCCCGCGGGCCTCGTCGACGCGCCCACGGGCTATGCCGAAGGCTCGCGCTACAAGCGCGCGGTCACGGAAAACGGTGCGCCTTCCGTGAGTGAATACGAAACGCTGCAAACCAAAAAAGGCCTCTCCCTCGTGCGGCTCGTGCCGCACACCGGCCGCATGCACCAGTTGCGCGTGCATATGGCATACATCGGCTGCCCCCTCCTTGGCGACTGGCTCTACGGCGAAGAGGCCCCCGCCCTCATCGCCCGGCCTGCGCTGCACGCGGCGTACGTGAGGGTGAAGCAGCCATTGACGGGAGAGGTTGTTGAGGTGAGGGCGCCAATGATAGAGGATATGGGGATGGCGTGGGCGCAGATTCACCGATAAAACGTGTCACGCGCAAAGATTTGATATGACCCGGTTAACCTTGCCAGCGAAAATTCACAGTCCCATATAAGAAATAAAACGATCCACTCCGTTGTCATATATCTCGTGCAGCCCATCTATATGCGCGAGTAAAAACAGCTTGCCGCTTATCGAGGCGAATTTGCTCCAATAGGAGCCGCTGTTTGATTGTTCCAGCAATTCTTTTTGCCTCTGCGGGTCCGTCTGTTTCATCGCTTCCTGCAATTTACCGTATGCGTCTTCATAATGCTCATTTATTATGGCAGAATGATCAGAATCCTTGACGTTATCCTGATAGGCCAGTAAATGCGCAAATCCTTCGTCAAAAGTAATATATTTCAGTTGTTCGAGATAACTGTCGGCGGTCGGGACAGGGTATTTTTTATGTAAACACAAGTGCGATGTTTCATGCGTGATTAATTGCCTGATCAATTGTTCAATATCGCATCCCTGCATCTCATAATTGCCGAATCGTATCAAATCAAATATGATGTATTCCTTGCCATTATGCTCTCTTACCATCGCATCGTATGGGTTCGGGCATCCGACTAGAAGTAAAACGGTCATTTCATTTACGATCGCTTCCCATTCCGGATATAGGGCAGAATAAATGTCCATATTCAAAGGGCGAAAATCCATGAGTAT
>JAEWMV010000172.1 GCA_023393045.1 Bacillota bacterium
GAGTCGGAGTCTGATACTCTATCCAGCTGAGCTACGAGCGCACGCAGAATTTATTATAGCACAATCATGCGCTTTGGCAATCTCATTTTCCGGTGAGTATGCGCACCGCGTCGCCGAGGGTGGAAACGCGCATGAGATTCACGCCCTCGATCTTTTGCAGCTTTGCATTGCGCGAGACGATGATGTTTTTATAGCCGAGCCGCGCGCATTCGCCCACGCGCTTGTCCATGCGGCTCACGGGGCGGATTTCGCCGGTGAGGGAAATTTCGCCGATGCAGGCCGTGTCGGGCGGCAGCGGAACTTCAAGCAGAGAGGAGGCGACGCACAGCGCCACCGCGAGGTCGCCCGCGCGCTCCTCAAGGCGAAGGCCGCCCACCACGTTGATGTATACGTCCTTATCCGCAAGCGAGAGGAACGCCTTCTTTTCCAGCACGGCAAGCAGCAGTATAAGGCGGTTGAGGTCGAGTCCCGCGGCCATGCGGCGCGGGTTTGAAAAGGGCGAGGCGGATATGAGAGACTGCACCTCCGCGAGCATGGGGCGCGTGCCCTCCATCGCGCAGGTCACGGCGCAGCCCGGCGCGTTTGTGCCGGAGAGGAAGAGCGCGGAAGGGTCGGGTATTTCCGCCATGCCGGTGTCCCGCATCTCGAACACGCCGATTTCGTCCGTGGAGCCGAAGCGGTTTTTCACCGCGCGCAGCAGGCGGAAGGAATCGTGCCGGTCGCCCTCGAAATAGAGCACGGTATCCACCATGTGCTCGAGCACGCGCGGCCCCGCGATGGCGCCCTCCTTGGTGACGTGGCCCACGATGAACACCGCGCAGCCGGAGGTTTTGGCGACGCGCGTCAAAAACGCGGTCGACTCGCGCACCTGCGTCACGCTGCCCGGCGCGCTGGTGAGCTCCGCGCAGTACATGGTCTGTATGGAATCGATGATGAGGAAGGCGGGCTTTGTGCGAAGCGCCTCCGCTTCGATGAGGGAGATGTCCGTTTCCGCGAGTATGAGTATGTCCGCGCCAAGGCCGAGTCTTTCGGCGCGCAGCTTCAGCTGCGCCGCACTCTCCTCGCCGGAAACATAGAGCACCGTGCCGATGGAGGCGAGCTTGTCCGCGGTCTGCATGAGCAGGGTCGATTTGCCGATGCCCGGGTCGCCGCCGAGGAGCACCGTCGAGCCGCCGACGATTCCGCCGCCGAGCACGCGGTCGAGTTCCGCCATGCCGGAGGAGGTGCGCCGCGCCGCGTCCGCCTTGACCTGCGCGAGCGGCACCGCGCGCGAGGCCGTGCCGGAGACGTGTTGGACGGGGGAGGGAACGGCTTCGAGCATGGTGTTCCAACTGCCGCAGTTGGGGCAGCGGCCGAGCCACTTGCCGCTTTCATGCCCGCATTCGCCGCAGACGTAAACGGTCTTTTGCGCTTTTGCCATGTGCTTCTCCTTTAGGGAAGGCGCGCGAACTTGATGATGTCGCGCTCGCGCGAGGTCACGTCCATCCATATGGCGCAGCTGTCGGAAACGCCCAGGAACTGAGCGGCCTCGTAATCGGACGAGATGCGGTATGTTTTGCCGTTGTCGAAGCGGTATGCGAAGATGACCTCATCCTTACAGTAGGCGATGAAATTTCCGGCGATGCCGAATTCCACCACGCCGCTTGCGATTTTCACAGGCTTGCTGTCGTTTTTGCTGTAATACAAGTTCGTATCCGGCGCGTGGTGCGCGTCGAGCCAAGCGGTATACACGCCGTTGGTCTCCGGGTCGTGCACGTATACGCCCGCGCTGTATGTGTTGATGGCGGAGGAGCCGAGCGTCATCGAGTAGATCACGCTCGTTTCGTCGTTTCCGCCGGAGCCGGAAGAATCCGCGTCCGCCCAGATGAGCTTTCCATTATATAAATAAGGCAGGCTCTGCCCGTAGGAATTGTTGCTGAACATATGCACCACGGTGGTCTCGAGCGTATTGAGGTCGCACACGAAGAGCTTGTCCATGCGCGTGCCGGTGCGCTCCGTCCAGGCGATATAGTCGCCGTCGAGCATGGGCTCCGGCTGGCCGGTATAAACTTCCTTTATAATAGCAGGCTCGGCGGCCGCGTCGCTCAAATCCAGCGCCGTGAGAAAACCGCCACCGTCCAGCTTCGCGTCGAGGTATACGAGCCAGCGTTCGTTGAATTTGGGGAACATATAGTGTGCGTTCTGCAGCGCGGATTCGATTTTTATTGCCGCGCGGTTTGCAGGCTCATAGAAATAGAGGTCGAGCAGCACCGCGTTGGTATCCACAAGCTTGCCCGCCGAAAGCACCATCCTGCCGCCGTACATGTACGGGTCGCCAAACCAGCGGTAGTTGGAGGATGCGTCGAAAACCACCTCCGTCTCCGCCTCCGCCGCGTTGAACAGATCCATCGTATTGGGCGTGGGCGTCGGTCTCGGCGTGGGCGAAGGGGATGGCGTGGGCGCAAAAGGCGCGCGGTACTCGATGCCAACCAACGGCAACAGCTTGGGCAGGCCCACGAAAACGACGAGCGCCACAAGCGTGAGCGCGCCGATCACGGTGCCGAGCAACGCAAGAACGGGTCCCCAGTTGCTGGCCATGAAGCGTCCCCTGCGCCGATAGTTCTTTTTTCTCCGATAACGGCGTTTCATGACTTAATGATTATAGCATAAGAAACATCGCGTCTCAATTGACTGAAATGTTAATTATAAGCATTTTGCATAAACGACCGACTTAAAATATTATATATAATGAAAGCCTTATTGCCGCAAATGGCAAAATAGCGGCAATTTGTCAGCTTTTGCGAGGCGCAACTGATGTATACATGGCTTGACACTTGCATAAACGCTAAGCTATAATTACATAGTGATTCCATAGCCGAATCCAATTTAATAGGAGGAGATACATGATGAAGAAAAAGTGGATATCCCAACTCGTGGTCTTAGTGGTCGTGCTGTCCATGATCCTTTCGATCATTGGATGCCAGAAGTCTGATCCCACGGATACCAACCAGCCCACTGGTACCCCCGAGGGAACGCAGACCCCCACCGAGACCGACACCCCCGCCACATATACCTATAATGTGGCTATGCTCGCGAGCCCCGTCAAATGGAATCCCCACACGTGGGAAACCAATGCGGACGATTCCCTCACTCCGTACATCTGGACGCCGCTCATCGACGTTACGATTGCGGACGACGGCGTGAACTACGAGTGGGTCTATGAAGGCGCCACCGCCATCACGGACATCACCGCCACCTATGCGGATCGCGAGGCGTGGGGCGTCACCGGTACGGAGAGCCAGATCTACCAGATCGACCTGAACCCCGACGTGACCTGGGAAGACGGTACCCCCATCAACGCGGATTCCTACATCTACTCCATGCAGCAGCTGCTTGACCCCACGATGAAGAACTACCGCGCGAATTCCTATTTCGTCGGCAGCATCGCCATCAAGGGCGCGGCGGGCTATTACAACAACGATAAGGTCGGCCAGCCGATCCTTTCCGAAAACGTTGACGCCGATGGCGCCATTATCAATGCGTTCTCTACCTGGGTGCTCGGCGCGGACGGCGCGTACACCACGGCGGACGGCGCTGTGATGTACTTCAGCCTCAACGACGCGCTTGCGTGGATGGGCGGCGATTCCATTAAGGCCTATGCCGAGGCGGGTTACTTCGCCGGTGTTTATGAACCCCTGCTTGCCCTTGCCGACAAGGATGGCTATGTGCCCGTGACGGACGAGAGCATTGAGCTTCTCTACACCTTCACCGGCAGCCCTGACTGGGGCAGCGAGCCGAAGGACGATCTTGCCAACTACGTCTTCTATGCTTCCGGCATCTACGAGGAGACCCCCTGGGATAAGGTCGGCCTGCTCAAGACCGGCGAGTATCAGCTCGTCTACATCCTCGACGCTCCCGAGACCATGTTCTACTTCCTCACCGGCATGACCGGCAGCTCCTGGCTCGTCAACGAAGGCCTCTATGAGGCGGGCAAGAGCACGGTTGAGAACCTGGTTGCCACCAATTACTGCACCAGCGTCGAGTCGACCCTCTCCAACGGCCCCTACAAGCTTGTGAGCTTTGAGGTCGATAAGCAGATGGTCTTCGAGCGCAACGAAAATTGGTACGGCTACACCGACGGCAAGCACGAAGGCCAGTATCAGGCCGACGTCGTCAAGGTGGACATCGTCGCCGACCACAACACCCAGATGCAGCTCTTCAACCAGGGCCAGCTGGACGAAGTTGAGCTCACGGCCGATGATATGGCGACCTACCGCATGAGCGATTACCTGCTCAAGACGGATGAAACCTACACCATGCGCTTCATTTTCGCAACCGATATGACCACCCTTAAGGCCCTTGAGGACGAGGCGGGCGACGGTGCGAACAAGAAAGTGCTCAGCTATGACGACTTCCGCAAGGCGCTCTCCTTCGCTATCGACAGGGCGAGGTTCGCGGCCGAGGGCACTTCCGCCTTCAAGCCCGGTTACTTCCTGCTCAACAGCCTCTATTATTACGACATCGAAAACAATCCCGAGTCGATCTACCGTCTGACCACCGACGCCAAGGAAGCCGTACTCAGGCTCTACGGCATCGAGTATGGCGCGGGCAAGACCTACGCCACCGTTGACGATGCTTACGCGGCCGTGACCGGTTATGACGTCGAAGCCGCCAAGGCGCTCTTCCAGGCCGTTTACGATCAGGCGATTGCGGACGGCAACTACACGGACGGCCAGGCTGTCAATATCACCTGCATGTGCTCCGCGTCCGCGACGCTGACCGCCGACGATACGCGCCAGCAGGATCTGCTCAACGAGTTCGTGACCGCGGCCACCGTGGGCACCGGCTTCGAGGGCAAGATCACCTTCACCTTCCAGAGCGGCGCCACGGACAGGTATGCCGACGTTGCCAGCGGCAAGGTCGAGATGATTCGCGGTGCGTGGGGCGGAGCGGCCTTCTATCCGTTCTCGACCATCCGCGTTTACTGCGAGCCCGATTACATGGGCGGCCTTGCGAAGATCCACGAGTCCAACGGCTGGGATCCCACGACTGAGAAGCTGGAGATCACCTACGACTTCGATGGCGACGGCACCGCTGAGGTCGTAACCAACACCTTCCAGAATTGGGCCAAGTCCATCAACGACGGTACCTACACCGATCCTGAGACGATGCTCGCTATCCTCTCCTGGCTCGAGACCGGTATCCTCCAAGCCTATCAGTGCATCCCCGTCGCGACCTACACGACCTGCTCGCTGTTCTCCAAGCAGATCGAATTCGCGACGCTCAACTACAACATCATGTACGCTTACGGCGGAATCCGTCTGATGACCTTCAACTACAACGATGCCGAATGGGAGCAGTACGTTGCGGATCAGGGCGGAACCCTCAACTACGAGTAATACACGTCTCGTTTCAAGGGCTATGACAAGATAACCATGTAAACAAAAGTTGCTCTCGGGGTGTGCATACACCCCGAGAGTAATGATAATAAATTTGCTATTATTTTCGGTTATTTTGCCGGGCTCTTTCATGTACATATTAGTTTGGAGATGAGGAAAACCGCCCATGTCTATGTTTAAGTATGTCCTAAAGCGAATCGGATTGCTGCTCATGACGTTCATGATCATCATGACCATCTGCTTCGTTCTCATAAAGATGCTCCAGCCTGAAATGCCCATGATGGGCTTGCAGGCGGAAACGGAAATGGCCCGAAGGGAAGCCTTGGGCTGGAACAAGCCTATCCTTGAGCAATACGGCATATACCTTCGCAATATCATCACCAAGTGGGATTGGGGCACCTCGTGGAAGATCGGCTACATGGAGGGCGTCGGCTCGGTGCTCTTCAACAGGTTGCCGCCCACGGTGCTGATGAATGTATACTCAATGCTGCTCTCCATCCCCATCGGCATCGTGCTTGGCATCATCGCCGCCATCTACAAGAACAGGCTCGTGGACCATGTCATATCCACGATCGTCATGCTCTTTGTATCCGTGCCGTCCTTCGTGTACGCGTTCCTCCTGCAGTATTTGGTGGGCTTCAAGCTCGGGCTTTTGCCCGTCATGGTCTCAAGTTTGTTTGACGCGGGTGGAAGCTGGTTGAGCGGCGCAATGTTCACATCGATGGTGCTGCCCGTGCTTTCGCTTGCCTTCAGCGCAATCGCAAGCCTTGCGCGCTTCACGCGCGCGGAGCTGACCGAGGCGCTCACCAGCGAGTACATGCTGCTCGCCCGCGCGAAGGGCCTCACCAAGAACAAGGCCATCGCGCGCCACGCGCTTCGCAATGCCATGGTGCCCATACTCCCTATGATATTGGGCAATTTCCTGAGCATACTCTCGGGTTCCATGATCATTGAGAGCATTTTCGTCGTCAACGGCGTGGGCAAACTGTACCTGCAGTCCATACAGATGCTCGACTACGACGTGTTCGTCGCGACCAGCATGTTCTACACGATAATCGGCCTTTCCTCCATCATCGTGATAGACCTGAGTTATGGATTTATTGATCCGAGAGTAAGAATGGGGGAGAGATGATTATGGAAAACAAAGGCATGCACCACATTTCTTCCGAGAAGTTCAGGTTCGTGCAGGCGGAAAAGACGCTGCATGACGTGGAGCAGAAAACCAAATCCATCGGCTATTTCATGGACGCCTGGATCCGCTTCAGGAAAAACGGCGCGTCCGTGGCGGCGGCGATCATCATATTGCTGATTATACTTCTGGCCATCGTGGGGCCGTTTGTCAGCGATTACGAGATGTTCGACGTGGACGGCATTTATACCAAAGCACGCCCCAAGAGCGAGCTCTTTGCCGAATCCGGCTTCTGGGACGGCGGCTTTATGAAAAAGCTGAACAACAAATATCTCATCTACTTCACCGCCATGGGCATCGGCGCCGCCGATACAGATGGCAGCGGCAAAACATGGGAAGAGGGGATAGAGAGCGAGTTTTATCCCATCATAGAGAACGGCGAAATTTATCTTACCGAAGAGGTCGAGTACCGGGACAGCCGCGTGGATTCCTACCTTATGGCCGGCTTCCGCTATATCCAGATCACCAAGGCCAAATTCGATGAAATCATCGCGTGGCAGGAGGAAGCGGGCATACAGGTCGTCTACCCCATGGTTGATGTCAACAGCGAATGGTGCGACATCAACAACCGGGACGACGCCAATTTCTGGTACCGCCACGCGGGCAACCTGTGGCCCGTCGACGAAAACGGCAGGCAGATGCGCGAGTTGGACGCCATCATGGAAAACGGCCTTGTGGACAATTACCTGCGCGATGCGGACGGCAACGTCATGTACTACCAGCAAAAGGACATGCAGATGCTCTCCGTGCGCGTATTGTACTACAACTATTTCATCTATTTGAACGGGCATGAGCCGGTCCATCTGCTGGGGACGGACGCGAAGGGGTATGACATCCTCGTGCGGCTGTGCTACGGCATACGCCTCTCGCTGCTTCTCTCCGTTTGCGTGTTCCTCATCAACTTCACCATCGGCGCGATATACGGGGCGATCGAGGGCTATTACGGCGGGGCGGCCGACCTTATCATGGAAAGGATAAGCGACGTATTAAACGGCATCCCGTTCGTCGTCACGGCGACGCTCTTCCAGCTGCATTTGGTCAACACGGGCAAGGTGAGCACCTTTGTGGGCCTGCTCTTCGCCTTTGTATTGACGGGCTGGATCCCCACCGCGTACAGCGTGCGAACGCAGTTCTACCGTTTCAAGAACCAGGAGTATATACTCGCCGCCCGTACGCTCGGTGCGCGGGACATGAGGCTGATGTTCAAACACATCTTCCCCAACGCGATCGGCACCATCATCACGCGCTCCGCATTGGCGATTCCGGGCGTGATCATGACTGAATCCGTGCTCAGCTACCTTGGCATCGTGAACTTCAACAGCAGGACGCTCTCCTCGCTGGGCACCATGCTCTACAACGGGCAGGGCTACCTTGCCACGGATCCGCACATACTGCTCTTCCCGGCGGTGATCATCTCGCTGTTGATGATTTCATTCAATCTGTTCGGCAACGGGCTGCGCGACGCGTTCAATCCGTCGCTGAGAGGAACGGAGGACTAATATGGAAAAAGTGCTTGACGTAAAAAATCTCCGTATCTCCTTCAGGACGAACAACGGTACGGTCAAGGCGGTGCGCGGGATTTCCTTAGATCTCAACAAGGGCGAAACGCTCGCCATCGTGGGCGAATCCGGCTCCGGCAAATCGGTGACGGCGCGCGCGGTCATGGGCATACTCGCGGGCAACGCAATCGTGGAGTCCGGCGAAATCTTTTTCAACGGACAGGATCTGATGAAGCTGCCCGAGGAGGATTTCCACCAGATCCGCGGCAACAGAATATCGATGATTTTTCAGGATCCGTTTTCGAGCCTGAACCCCATCATGAAAACAGGCAAGCAGCTCACCGAGGCGATGCTCTTAAACGGTCGCGCGAATTCCAGGGACGCCGCGCGCGAATTTTCCAGGGTGATGCACCTGCTCTCCGCTAACATGGCGGAAGCGCTGCGCCTTAAGGGCGTGGGCGACGCATCCGCGCGGGTGAGCCGGGAGATGGGCATCATCAAAAAGTTCACCGAAAAGTCCAACAACCTGGAAAAGGAATACAACGCCGCAAGGGAGTGGGTGGAGACAGG
>JAEWMV010000196.1 GCA_023393045.1 Bacillota bacterium
TTCCACGACCGTCCGCCCCTCGTAGCCGAGGGAGACATCCCGCACAGTCAACAACGCCATAGTTCTTTCCTTTCCGCTCAGCCGAGCGCCTCGCGCAGCACCTCAAGATTGCTCTGCATGACCGCAAGGTACGTTTTGCCCCCGGCGGCCTGCTCGCCCGTTACGGACTGCAAAGAGTCCATCACGAGCACCGGCCTCTCCGGATTGGCCGTGTTTTCCAATATCGCCCCGGCAAGCTTTTGATCAGAGCCTTCTATAACAAGCACGGCGGGCAGCTGCAGTTCGTCCATTTTGTTGGCGAGGAACACGACGGTTTCAAAGCTCGCCTCCGTTTCCGCGGAACAACCCACGAAGGCGGCGTAATACGTCAAGGCGTAATCGTCAACGAGATAGCGGAACGGGAAGCGGTCGCCAAAGAGCACCGTCTTCAGGCTTGCCTGCCCCACGGCGCTTGCGTATTCCCCGTCGAGCGCGTCCAACTCCGCCGCGTATGCTTCGTCGTTCGCCCTGTACGCGTCCGCATTGTCCGCATCCAGCGAACTGAGCGCGTCCGCGATGGCCGCGCAGCAGAGTTTGGCGTTTTTGAGGGAGAGCCAGACATGCTCGTCGAACTCATGCTCCTCATCCTCATGTTCTTCGCCTTCGTGTTCCTCACCCTCGTGCTCTTCGTCCTCGTGTTCGTGCTCCTCGGCCTCCATGCCCTCAACGATTTCCTCCTCCTTGACGGCCTCCCCGAGCGCCTCCATGAGGTTGAGCGCAATCCTGTCCGGGTTGCCGGACTCTGCGAGCGCGTCCTCCACCCACGCGTCGGATTCCCCGCCCACGTAGATGAACAGGTCGCAGTCGGAAACCTTGAGGATGTCCTCGGCGGTGGGCTGGTAGCTGTGCAGATCCACGCCGCTGTCCAGTAGAAGCGTCAGCTCCGCGTTTCCGGCGAGGTCGCCCATAATCTGGCGCACCCAGTCATACTGCGGAAAAATCGTGCATACGATGCGAAGGCTCTCCTCCCCGCCCTCGCCCGAGGGCTTGTTGGAGCAGCCGAATAAGCCCGCGGCAAGCAGCAGGGACAGCATCAGCGCAATGAATTTCTTTTTCATAAAATGTATCCTCCCATAAAGCGCAATTGAAATAAGCAAGTCGGCAAAACAAGCCGGCGTCCACAACCCGATAATACGGAACAAGCCTGCCTGTGGGGCAGACGGACGTCTGCTTATGCGATTTTGCTCAATTGCTCAGCTTGACCTTCAGGGAGACGGGCGTGGGCGCGCGCAAAAGCTTTGCGGCCAGGGTCCGGACGGAAGAGTTTTCAGAAACAGACAGGAATAAAAACGGGGCGGCAGCGATGAGCGCCAGCTTTTCGGTAATAAGCCGGACGCATATCTGTATGTTGCGGCAGATTGAACAGCCCGCGCCCACGCAGTCGTGATGCGCCTCGACGAGGATGTAGGCGAGAGAAAGCGCGAAAGTCAGCGCAAGCGCAACGCCCAATGCAAGCGCGAGTATTCTTTTACCTTTCATCCGGCCCCCTCCTTTCCCGATCCAATCAGGGCGCGTTGCGCCTGCAAGCGGCGCATGCGCCGTAGAGCACGGTGCTGCCCGCGTCGATGCGGAAGCTTTCATCCGCGACGACCGCGCGCAGCACGGCGTCCGAAAGCGTTTCATTCATATGCAAAAGGCGTCCGCAGCGGGTGCATTTCATATGCAGGTGCGCGGCGCACGCCGCGTCCCCCGCGTAGCGGTAGAGCGCGGTTTTTCCGTCCTCCCCCATCAGCCGCGATACGGCGCCCTCCCCGGCGAGCCGCGCAAGGTTCCTGTAAACCGCGCTGGCGCTGATCCCCTCGGCGCTGCCGAGCCGTTCGCACAGCTCCTTCGCCGAAAACGGCTCGTCCGCGCGCTCCATCAGATAAGCGAGCAATGCCTGCCGCTGCCGCGTGTTGTACGCCTTCATTTCGCCTCCATAATATGCGAACAATTCGCAAATCATGATAGCACGCACAGGGCTGCCCGTCAAGAAGACATTCCCGTCGAAAAAAGGCGGGTGACGCGCAAAAAACGGCCCGCGCCGGAGGATATCCGTGCGAAGGCCGCCGCTTGTTCAGATATTGTTAACGATCTGTTCTCAATTCTCCTCGTCCTCCTCGCGCTTCTTGCGCAGGTCCTCGCGGCGCTTTGCGATGTAGGCATAGATGAAATAGCCCAGCGCGCCGCCGACAAGTATGTAGAGAAGGGCGTTTTCGCCCGAACCCGCGAGCAGCATGCCTCCCACCGCTCCCACACTCACGAAGAGCACGGCGAGCATATTGTCCCTGCGCTGGGGCAGCCCTCTCGAGGGATCCATGGGCTTGACGGGCACGAGTATTTCGCACTGGTAATCAGCGGCGTCCATATCGCCAAAGGGATAGTTTTCTATTTCGGCGCCCGGGGCCGCATCGTAGGCGAAGCTCGCCTTGGGCAGCCATGTGCCGTATATGTAGCTCCACTGCTTGGCTATGGCCTCGTGCGCGGGTCCCGTGCAGGGGAATACGGCGCACTGGCGCACGGGCACGTCGATCTGCTCATACCCTTCCGGAAGCTCCGCGTCCGGCGCAACCTCGATGGCGATCCAATAATCGTACTCCCGCCCCTTGAAGTTGGTGCATGCGGCGGAAAAGCCCTTCGCCCCGGGGCGCGCGATGGCGCGAAGCGCGTCCAGCGTGCCGTCCTCGCGGCAGGCGTTCCAGAAAGCGCGCACCTGCACCTCATTCTTCTCGTTCTTGGTATTGATCCTCGTGCGTTTGCCGAAATAGAGCGCGGCGGATATATGAAAAACGTTCTCCGTCACATGCTCGAAAGCCCCGGCGACGCCGACGGGCAGATAGGACGGCTCCTCCTTCACCACGGGGACAGCCGCCGCCGAATCCTTCGCTGAATCCTTCTTTTTACCGAACATCTTAAGGCTCCTTTTCAAATTACATCCATGATAGCGCACGGCGGGGCGCGCGTCAATCGGACGGATTGAATTCGCCCATTTCCTATGTTATAGTTGCGCTATGGCAAAGACAGGTTTTTTAATTACCAACGGCTTCCTCGAGAGCGGCAAGTTCGACGCGCTCTACTCTGCGCTTTCTTCCTCGGCGCGCGCGCACGGCCTCGCGCTTTGCCGCCGCACGAACATAGAGCTGATGACGGACGCGGCCAACAACGTGCAGTTCCTCGCGCCTGATCTTGCGGATTTTGCCGTGTTCTGGGATAAGGACGTGCGCCTCGCGCGGCTTCTGGAGGCACGCGGCATGCGCCTTTACAACTCCGCCGCCGCGATAGAAGTGTGTGACGACAAGGCGCTCACGCACATCGCGCTCGCGGGCAAAGTGCCCATGCCAAAGACCGTTTTGGTCCCCCTCACCTTCCCGCGCGTGGGCTATACGCGCGACGGTTTCCTCGGGGATATCGCCGCTTACCTCGGCTTCCCCTTCGTGATAAAGGAATGCTTCGGCTCCTTCGGGGCGCAGGTGTACCTCGCGCACGATATGGACGAGGCGCGAGTGCTGCTTCAGAAAACCGCGGGTTCCGCCGCCCTGGCGCAGGAATTCGTCAAAAGCTCCTTCGGGCGCGACGCGCGGCTCTACATGGTGGGCGGGCGCTGCGTGGCGGCGATGCTGCGCTATAACGACGCAGGCGATTTCCGCGCCAACATCGCGCTGGGCGGCCACGCCGAGGCGTATTTCCCAAGCGATGAGGAGAAGGAAGTCGCCGCGCGCGCGTGCGCGCTGATGGGCCTCGACTTCGCGGGCGTGGACCTGCTCTTCGGCGAAAACGGCGCGCTGCTGTGCGAGGTGAACTCAAACGCCCATTTCGCGGGCATTGCCGAGGCCACAGGCGTCGACATCGCAGGCGAGATCATGCGCCACATCGCCGCGCGGGAATGTATCCATTCTGCATAAAAAACCGGTTTTCCCAAAGAACCGCGTATGATATAATGATATATTATCAACCGGAAAGGTACAGCGCTGCACTGCGGTGATTCGCCGCGAGGGCGCAAACGCGCGCAGCAGGAATTCGCCAATGAAGCTCACGGAAATATTCGACACAAAAAAGGCCTCGCTCTCCTTCGAGGTGTTCCCGCCCAAGAACAGCGCGAACTACGAGAGCATACGCGCGGCCGCGGAGGAGATTGCCACGCTCTCCCCAAGCTTTATGAGCGTGACCTACGGCGCGGGCGGCGGCACGAGCGATTATACCGTGTCCATCGCGGCAGACATACAGGAAAAGTTCCGCCTGCCGGTGCTTGCGCACTTAAGCTGCATCAACGCCACGCGCGAGGGCGTGCGCGCACAGCTTGACGCCATGCGAAGCGCCGGTATCGACAATGTGCTGGCGCTTCGCGGCGACCTCGCGCCGGGCGACGCACCCCGGGAGGACTGGCAGTACCGCTATGCGGGCGAGCTCGTGCGGGAAATCGCAGACTACGGCGGCTTTTGCATAGGCGGCGCGTGCTACCCCGAGGGGCACACCGAATCCCCCTCGCAACGGGAGGACATCCGCCATCTCAAGGAAAAGGTGGACGCGGGCTGCGCCTTCCTCACCACGCAGATGTTTTTTGATAACAACGTGCTTTATAATTTCCTCTTCAAGGCGCGGGACGCGGGCATACAGGTGCCCATCGTCGCGGGCATCATGCCCGTGACCAGCGCCTCGCAGATACGGCGCATCGTCGCCCTTTCTGGCACTGTGCTGCCTCAACGTTTTCGCTATATACTCGACCGCTTCGGCGACAACCCCGCCACCATGCGCCAGGCGGGCATCGCCTACGCCACGGAGCAGATCGTGGACTTGTTTGCCAACGGGATTTCCGCCGTGCATGTGTATTCCATGAACAACCCCTTCGTCGCGCGCAGAATCCGAGAAAACCTTTCCGAAATCATACGATGAGCGGACCGCTTGCAATACGGCGCGCCGCGCGCGCGGCGGCGGAGGTGACAATCCCGCTTGCGGACGTGCTGCGCTATATGGGCGCGAAAAACGCGCAGGCGGACGCGGCGCTCACGGCGCTGGCGGAAGAAGGCCGCGCGCTTTTTCAAAATGCGGCGCGCTACGCGGCGTGCTTCGTGAAGCTGCCCGTTGCGATAGAGGGCGATACCCTCGATTTCGGCGCGCTCACGCTCGGGAGCAAGGCCCTCGCCCGGAACCTTTACGGATGCGGGGAAGCGATACTCTTCGCCGCCACGGCGGGCATGGAGGCGGAGCGGCAAAGGCAGCGCGCCGCCGTGACCTCCCCCGCGCTCGCCCTCGCGCTGGACGCGGCGGGCACGGCCGGGATTGAAGCGTTTTGCGACATGCTCTGCGAGGAATGGGCGAAGGAAAACGAGCCGCTTCTTATGTGCCCCCGCTTCAGCCCCGGCTACGGGGATTTGCCGCTGGACGCGCAGGCGCCCCTTTTGAACCTGCTCGACGCCCGAAAGCTCATAGGCATCACGCTGACCGAAACGCTCATGATGATTCCGCAAAAATCCGTGAGCGCCATCGTTGGCATAGGCAAGGCCGCCTGCGCCAAAATAGAAAACGGCTGCGCAGGCTGCAATCAGCCGGATTGCGTCTTTTGCGCGCACCGGCGATAAGGAGAACACATACCGCATGACTGTTTTAGAGTGTCTTCATAACGAAATCTTCTACCTCGACGGGGGCACGGGCACCTGCCTGCAGGCGCGCGGGCTTGCGCCGGGCGAACCGCCGGAAATATGGAACCTCGCGCGGCCGCAGGAGATCATTGCGCTGCACAAAGCCTACTTTGAAGCGGGAAGCCATGCCGTATGCGCCAACACCTTCGGCGTGAACGGTCTAAGATACGATGGAAAGGACGGCCGCCCCGGCGTGCGGGAGCTCGTTTTCGCCGCCGTCGGCTGCGCAAAGGCCGCGCGGGAACAGGCGCAGGGCGGGCAAAAGCATAAGTTCGTCGGCCTCGACGTGGGGCCGCTTGGCAGGTTGCTCGCGCCGCTCGGGAGCGTGGCGTTTGAAGAGGCCGTGTCGCTCTTTTGTGAGGTGGTGCGCGCGGGCGCAGAGGCGGGCGCGGACTTCATTTGCATCGAGACCATGAACGACTGCTACGAGACGAAGGCGGCGACGCTTGCGGCGAAAGAAAGCTGCAATTTGCCCGTGTTCGTGAGCTGCGTATATGACGAGAGCGGCAAGCTGATGAGCGGCACCGACCCGGAGGCCATGGTGGCCATGCTGGAGGGATTGCGCGTGGACGCGCTGGGCATCAACTGCTCGCTTGGACCCGCCGCCATGCTGGAACTGCTGCCGCGGTTCCTCGCGTGTGCGTCCGTCCCTGTCATCGTCAAGCCCAATGCGGGCCTGCCCCGCCCCGAGGGGGACGGGATCGTCTACGATGTTGAAGCCGGGGAATTCGCCGCCGTCATGCGGGAGATCATCGCCCTCGGCGCGCGCGCCGCAGGCGGCTGCTGCGGCACGAATCCCGCCTATATCAAAACGCTTATTGAACAAACGCGGGGCATGGTTCCCGTGCCCATCACGAAGAAAAAGCGCTCCGTCATCAGCTCCTACACGCACGCCGTCTCCTTTGGCGGCGCGCCGGTTTTGATCGGCGAGCGCATCAACCCCACGGGCAAAAAGCGCTTCAAGGAGGCGCTGCGCGAGAGGGACATCGGCTACATACTCAAGGAAGCGCTTGCCCAGCAGGAGCACGGCGCGCACGCGCTCGATGTCAACGTGGGCCTGCCCGAAATCGACGAGGCCGAAATGCTTGAGACCTGCGTGGCGCAGCTGCAGAGCGTGTGCGATTTGCCGCTGCAGCTTGACACCTCCGACCCCGCCGCGCTCGCGCGCGCCATGCGCGCCTACAACGGCAAGCCCATGGTCAATTCCGTCAACGGCGGCGAGGAAAGCATGAGGGCGGTGTTCCCGCTCGTCGCCAAATACGGCGGATACGTGGTTTGCCTCACGCTCGACGAAACGGGCATACCGGATACGGCCGAGGGCCGCCTTGCGATTGCAAAGCGCATCACAAAGCGCGCGGCCGAATACGGCATCGGCGCGCACGAGCTCATCTTCGACCCGCTGGCGATGACCATTTCCTCCGACCAGAACGCGGCGAGGGTGACGCTCGACGCGCTTGCCATGATAAAAGAACAGCTCGGCGCATGCTGCTCCATGGGGATATCCAACATCTCCTTCGGGCTGCCCAACCGCGATTTCATCACGGGCGCATTCTTCATCATGGCGCTCATGCAAGGGCTTGACGCCGCCATCATGAACCCCTTCTCCCAAGAGGTGCAGAAAGTTTATCGCAGCTACATGGCGCTCAGCGGGCAGGACGACAACTGCCAAAGCTACATCGGCTTTGCGAAGGACATCGCGCCGGACGCCCCCGCCGCGGCATCCCCCGTTGCCGGGAACGCTGCGCAGTCGCCCGAAGGGCTCAAGGGCGCGATCATACGGGGCCTGAGCGAGGAGGCGGCGAAGCACGCGCGAAGCGCGCTGGAAGCGATGGACGCGCTCACGCTCATCAGCGAGCACATCGTGCCCGCGCTCGACGTCGTGGGGCGCGGCTTTGAGGAAAAGACGGTGTTCCTGCCCCAGCTTTTGATGAGCGCGGAGGCCGCCAAGGCCGCCTTTGAGGAGGCGAAAAAGTCGCTGCCCGCGGGCGGCAGCGCGGGGCCGAGGGTGATACTCGCCACCGTCAAAGGGGACATCCACGACATCGGCAAGAACATCGTAAAAGCCTTGATGGAAAACTACGGCTATCAGATCATCGATCTCGGGCGGGACGTACCGCCCGAGGCCATCGCGGACGCGGCGGCAAGGCATGAGGTGAAGCTCGTGGGCCTTTCCGCGCTCATGACCACAACCGTGCCCGCCATGGCGGAAACGATCAAACAGCTTCGCGAAAAATCGCCCGAAACGCGCGTGGCGGTGGGCGGCGCGGTGCTGACGCAGACTTACGCGGACATGATTGGCGCGGACTTTTACGGCAAAAACGCCATGGACAGCGTGCGCTACGCCGAGCGCCTCTTTAAATGAGACTTCGCGAACGCAATGCGAAAACGCATAAAAATCCAAATTGTGGTTTTTAATATACGCACTTGACAAGCGCGCGGCGCAGTGTTAGTATGCACACAAGTCAAACCTGTGATTGAGAAGAGTACTCCATGGGACTTTGCGCAAAGAGAGCCGGCGATGGTGGGAATCCGGCCGCGGGGCGATGGACGAATGGGCTCATGAGGGTCCGCCAAATCCCCGCATGGGGACGATACGGAACGTAAGCCGCACGTTATAGCGGAGCGCGTATGTCAGTACGCGGCAAAGGGCGCGCGAAGTATCGCGCGAACATAGGTGGCACCGCAGGAATACAATCCTGTCCTATCAAAACGATAGGGCAGGATTTTTTTATTGCAGGGAGGTTATGATGAAAAGGCAAATGCCCGGCAGGCGATGGCGAAGCCAAGCGTGCAGCAGGAATAAAAACTGAAAGATTTTAAATTTTAATTTTAAGGAGATAAAACAATGCAACGCATCCTTCGTACAACCGCAATCTTAGCGCTCTGCGCGCTCATGACGCTTGCGCTCGCCGCCTGCAACTCCGGCGCGCCCGCCGCAACCGACCCTCCGGCCAAAACGGACGCGGGCACCTCCGCGCCCACCGCCACGCCCGCCGAAACGCCCGAGGATGAGACCTTCACCGTGGGCGTGCTGCAATACGGCAGCCACCCCTCGCTTGACAATTGCTACAACGGCATCGCCGAGATACTCGGCGCGGACGCGCGCATCACCATTGAGTTGCAAAACGGCAATTCCGACTCCCCCACATGCGACGCCATCGCCAAGAACATGGCCGCGCGCGACTATGACATGCTCATCGCCATCGCGACCCCGGCTGTAGCCTCCGCTTTCGGCGCGCTCGCCAACACGGATATCCCGCTCATCTTCTGCGCCGTGTCCGACCCCGTGGCCGCGGGCTTTGTGGACGACATGACTCTACCCGGCGGGAACTGCACCGGCACGAGCGACGTATTGGACCTTTCCGCCCAGCTTGAGATGATCCGCACCCTCCAGCCGGACGCCAAAAACCTCGGCGTGCTCTACACGACGAGCGAGGCAAACTCCGTCTCCCAGCTCAAAACCCTCAACGAGCTTGCCCCGCAATACGGCTTCACCGTGGTGAGCCAGGGCGTGCAGGGTGCTGCGGACATCCCGCAGGCGGCGGCCTCGCTTTGCGCGAAGGTGGATTGCATCACGAATTTTACGGACAACAATGTGGTCAACAACCTCGCCATACTGCTCGAGCAGGCGAATGTCGCGGGCATACCGGTCTACGGCTCCGAGGAAACGCAGGTGACGGCGGGCTGCCTCGCCTCGGTGAGCCTCGACTACCTCGCGCTCGGCCGCGTGACGGGGCAGATGGCGCTCGACGTTTTAAACGGCGCGGATATTTCGGCAATGGCCGTCAAAAGCATTACGGACGCGTTCCCGGTCATCAACACGGACGTGCTCGCAAGCTTCGCGATCACGCTGCCGGAAGCGTATGCGAACGCGGTGTTCGTCACGACCGCTGCGGAATAAACAAACGGCTCGCGCGGGGCGGCTGGCCGCCCCGCGCGGATTTTCCCCAAGCCCCTGTTCATCCGGTTTTCCCCGCGGCGGGAATACGCCCCGATAAAGGCAGGTAAAGAATGGACGTACTCATCAACATCGTAAAGATCACGCTGGAGGAAGGGCTGATGTACGCGCTGCTCGCTTTCGGCGTGTACCTCACCTACAGCATACTGGACTTCCCCGACCTGTCGGTGGACGGCACGATGCCGCTTGGCGCAATCGCCACCGGCGTGATGATACTGCGCGGCGCAAACCCGTGGCTCTGCCTGCTCGTCTCCTTTTTCGCGGGCGCGGCGGCGGGGTGTGCTACGGGCTTTCTCCACGTCAAACTGAAAATCCGCCCGCTTTTGAGCGGCATACTGATCTATACGGCGCTGCTCTCGGTCAACCTCGTGATCCTCTTCACCCTCAACGACGGCAACAGCGTGGCCTCGTTCTTCCGCAAGCCCACGATATTTTCGGCCTTTCCGGCCTCGCTCATCCCGGAAACCGTGGGCGGGCTCTACATCAGGCAGCTTGCGGTCGGCCTTGTCCTCGTCGTCGTATGCAAGCTGCTGCTCGACCTTTTCCTTCGCACCAAATGCGGCCTGCTCCTTCGCGCAACGGGCGATAACGCGGGCTTTGTCTCCATGCTCGCGCGCGACCCGGGGCAAAGCAAGGTGACAGGCCTCGCCATCGGCAACGGCTTCGCCGCGCTGGCGGGCTCCGTCATCGCGCAGGCAAAAGGCTCCGCGGATCAGCAGATGGGCACGGGCATGGTGGTGCTGGGGCTTGCCTCGGTCATCATCGGATTGAGCCTCTTTAGGGGCGCGCGCAGAATCAAGCCAACGCTCGCGGTGGTGTTCGGCAGCATCGCCTACAAGGCGTGCCTCTCCGCCGCGCTCGCGCTGGGCCTGCCCACGGAGTATCTGAAGCTGCTCATGGCGGTTTTGTTCGTCGCCGCGCTCTTTGCCGGGGATCGATCCTTTTTCAAAAGGAGGATGAACCATGCTGCTTGAGCTCAAGGATATCAATCTGGCATTCAATCCGGGCTCGCCGGATGAAATGGAGCTATTTTCTGGCTTTTCCTTCGCCGTGCCCGAGGGGCAGTTCGCGAGCGTGGTGGGCTCCAACGGCAGCGGAAAGACGAGCTTGCTCAACCTCGTCTGCGGCACGATGGCACCGGATTCCGGCCGCGTCTTCTTCGAGGGCAAGGACATCACCGCGCTTAGCGCCATAAAGCGCGCGTCATGGATAGGGCGCGTGTTCCAGGACCCCAAGGCGGGCACCTGCGCGCACCTCACCATCATGGAAAACCTCGCCCTCGCGGACAACAAGGGCGGCGCCTACAACCTCGGCCGCGGCGTAAACAAAAGCCGCGCGGAGCATTACCGCGCCTTGCTTGCGCAATGCGGCATGGGGCTTGAAAACAGGCTGGACGCGCAGGTGGGCACGCTCTCGGGCGGGCAGAGGCAGGCGCTGGCGCTCGTGATCGCCTGCATGTCGGACATCCGCCTTTTGATACTCGACGAACACACCGCCGCGCTCGACCCCAAATCCTCGGAGACCATCATGGAATTGACGGACCAGTTTGTCCGCGAGCGCAAGCTCACGAGCGTGATGGTCACGCACAATCTGCGCTACGCCGTGTCCTACGGCGACCGCCTTTTGATGATGCATCAGGGGCGCTTCATCGTGGACAAGGCGGATGAGGAAAAGCGCGCCCTCGCGGTGGACGATCTGCTCGGCGTGTTCAACGGCATCAGCATAGAGGCCGGGAACTAGAACCGTTTGGCAATCGATGAAAAAGCCGACCGGAAACCGGTCGGCTTGCTTTATGCTATCCTCAGATGAACGCGCCGTCCATCGCCCTCACGGGCGCGGTGCCGTCATAATACACGGTCTGCCCTGCGGGGACGGAACGGGTGAGCCACACGTTGCCGCCGATGATGCAGTTGTCCCCTATTTTCGTTTCGCCGCCGAGTATGGTTGCGCCGGAGTAGATCACCACGTTGTCCCCGATGTCGGGATGGCGCTTGATGCCCTTGACGGGATTGCCCTCCTCATCCATGGCAAAGCTTTTCGCGCCGAGCGTGACGCCCTGATAGAGCTTGACGCGCTTGCCTATGGTGCAGGTTTCGCCGATGACCACGCCCGTGCCGTGGTCGATGAAGAAATACGCGCCGATTTGCGCCCCCGGGTGGATGTCGATGCCCGTGAGCTGGTGCGCGTGCTCCGTCATCATGCGCGGGATGAGAGGCACGTTCAATTCGTAGAGCCTGTGCGCGAGGCGGTATACGCTGATGGCCTCAAACGCGGGATAGGCAAGCAGTATTTCATCCTTGCTGCGCGCGGCGGGGTCGCCCTCGTAGGCGGCTGTGATGTCCGTCTCAAGCACGCGCGCGATCTGCGGCAGGCTCTCCACGAAGGACGCGGCGACATTCTCCGGCTCCTGCCCCCCAAGGTCGGTGGCGCGCAGCAGCTCGTCGAGCGCGAGCGCCGCCTGGTTGAGGTAGTTGCCGATGAGCGCCTGCGCGGACGCGCCGCTCGTATCCGTGCCGAATATGCGCGGATAGATGGCGCTCCTTGTGAGCGAAATGAGCTTTGCCACCTTTTCCTTGAGGCCCGGACGGTTCACCGAGCCGTCCCGGAAGGAGTCGTGTATTTCGGCAAGCTGCCTCGCCGCGCCGTATATGCGCGCCGTGAGCCTGTCTGCGTTGGTCTGCGCCGTTGTGTCCGTCATCATTTCCCCTGCATTTCCTACTAAATTACTAAGAATTATAGTTCAATAAACATACTTTGTCAATGTGTTTACCGAAGGATATTATTTAGTATGACGGAGCGCAGCAAATTGTACTACGGAAGGAAAAGAAGCGGCCCGCACTGCGCAATCCGCTTCTCTTCCTTTCGTTTTTCATCCCTTTGTTTTATCAAGCGCGTTATGATTTATCTTTATGTTTCATGGCGAGGAAAATCATCCGCGCGCTCATGCCGAGCGACGCGCAGCCCAGCGTCAGCGCGGGGGCGTTGGCGTTGACGGGATTATCGGAAAAAATGCCCCATAGCGACAGGCCGATCTGCACGATGGAGAATACGAGCATAATGGCAAGATACACTATGACCTCGTCGCCAAACGAATGATTCATATCACATACCCGCACGCCTCTTTATGTAAATACTTTATAAACGGCGAATCTCTTTTGTCAAGTGAACAAAGTGTCGTTCCATGTATAAATATATTGATGCTCTCACGCGCGGGCAGGATACGGCGGCAAATAAAATAAGGCGGCGCATCGCGCCGCCGTGAAAGCATTTTCCTTACTCGCTAAAAAGCGGCGTGGAAAGATAGCGCTCGCCCGTATCCGGCAGGATCACGACGATGTTCTTGCCGCGGTTTTCGGGGCGCTTGGCAAGCTCTATGGCCGCCCACGCCGCCGCGCCGGAGGAAATGCCCACGAGTACGCCCTCGTTCTTGCCGATTTCGCGCCCCGTTGCGAACGCGTCCTCATTGGTGACGGCGATGACTTCGTCATACACCTTGGTGTTGAGCACATCGGGCACGAAGCCCGCGCCGATGCCCTGGATTTTGTGCGAGCCGGAAACGCCGGTGGAAAGCACAGGGGACGCCGCAGGCTCCACCGCCACGATTTTAATATCGGGATTCTTGCTCCTGAGGTATTCGCCCGCGCCCGTGACGGTGCCGCCCGTGCCCACGCCGGAAACGAGGATGTCCACCTTGCCCTCGGTATCTTCCCATATTTCCGGCCCCGTGGTCTTGCGGTGCACCTCGGGGTTGGCGGGGTTGACGAACTGGCCGGGGATAAAGCTGTTGGGGGTTTCCTTTGCAAGCTCATCCGCCTTTGCGATGGCGCCCTTCATGCCCTTTGCGCCCTCGGTCAGAACCAGTTCCGCGCCGTAGGCCTTCATGAGCTGGCGGCGCTCCACGGACATGGTTTCGGGCATGACGATGATGAGCCGATATCCCCGCGCCGTCGCCACGGACGCGAGGCCGATGCCCGTGTTGCCTGAGGTGGGCTCGATGATGACGGAGCCTTCCTTCAGAAGCCCTTTCTCCTCCGCGTCGTCGATCATGGCCTTGGCGATGCGGTCCTTCACACTGCCCGCGGGGTTGAAATACTCCAGCTTGGCGAGCAGGCGCGCCTCGAGCGCGTGCGCCTTTTGGGTCCCTTTAAGCTCAAGCAGCGGCGTTTTTCCGATCAGTTGATCGATGGATGTATAAACTTTGGACATTTTTCTTCTCCTTATCTTTCATACACTATTTTGTCGCAAAACATCTGCCGGGAAACAATACGCTCCGCCGACATCGAAAAACGCCCGGCCCGCCGCGAGGCCGACTTGATCTTAACGCAAAAGATCCCATAGCAAACCGCCTTTTTCACAACTTGTTCCATTGGTTCTTCCATAGCCTTTATCGCATTATATGCCGCATAACATATAAAGTCAACATGTTTATATGTTTTATTTTTGCAAAATCCTTGAAACCCGCGGCGCTTCGTGATAAACTAAACCCATAAAACCGATGCGGAGAGCGGAATATGATCGTTTCGACAAAAGGCAGATATGCGCTGAGCGTCATGATGGACCTTGCGGAGCATAACACGGGCGAGTATGCGCTTTTGAACGACATTGCCGAACGGCAGGGCATATCGGAAAAATATCTCGAGGGCATCATGGCGGTTTTGAGCAAGAACGGCCTCGTGCGCTCCCTTCGCGGCAGGGGCGGCGGCTACATGCTCGCAAAAGCGCCGGAGGAATACACCGTGGGCAGCATTTTGAAGCTGACGGAAACCTCGCTTGCCTCCGTATCCTGCACGGAGGAGAAGGGCGAGCAATGCAGGAAGGCCGCCGAATGCCGCATGTACCCCATGTGGGAAAAGCTCGACAGCATGATTCTTGAATACTTTGAAAGCGTGACCGTCGCCGACCTCATCGCGGGCGGCGGCGCGGACAATTACGTCATCTGAGCAGCAGGGAATGCATAAAAATTCAAAAATACCCCTGTTGACAGTATGCGCAATCGTGTTTATAATGGCTCTGAATTGAGCGAACGGGATTTTTGAGGGAAGGAGACGCGTCATATGACAAGAGCACTGCGCAGCGCGAATGTCGGTTCCATGATGATGTGCATGTGCGCGTGCATGGGCATGCGCATGTTCCCGCGCGCCGTGAAATATGACTCGTCTTGTCGCCGCACCTGATATTCGCTTAAAAAAGCGCAATGATACGGGCAGGAAACAAAGCGGGTTTCCTGCCCTGATTTTATGTGTGGAGAAGAAGCATGATCGAAATTCGGCACCTGAGCAAAACCTTCGGCGCGCCTACCGGCAGCGTCACGGCGCTTACCGATATCAACCTCACCATCGGCGACGGGGAGATATTCGGCATCATCGGCCTTTCGGGCGCGGGCAAAAGCACACTGGTGCGCTGCATCAACCTGCTTGAGCGGCCCACTGAGGGCGCCGTGCTCATCGACGGCAGCGATTTGACAAAGCTCGATAAAAAGGAGCTTTTGCGCATACGCCGCACCATCGGCATGATCTTTCAGGGCTTCAACCTGCTTGAGCAGCGAAGCGCGCTCGCCAACGTCCTCTTCCCGCTGGAGCTTGCGGGCGCGCCCAAGGCGCAGGCCCGTGCGCGGGCGGAAAGCCTGCTCGCGCTCGTGGGCCTTTCCGACAAGGCCAAGGCATACCCTTCGCAGCTCTCCGGCGGGCAGAAGCAGCGCGTGGCCATCGCCCGCGCGCTCGCGACAGAACCCAAATACCTGCTTTGCGACGAGGCGACGAGCGCGCTCGACCCCAACACCACGCGCGCCATACTGGAGCTGCTGCGCGAAATCAACAAAACCCTCGGCGTGAGCATCGTGGTTATCACGCACGAGATGGGCGTCATCGAGCGCATCTGCGACAGGGTGGCCGTCATCGACAACAGCCGCATCGCGGAGGTGGGGCGCGTGGACGAGGTGTTCACCAACCCGCGCTCCGACATCGCAAAGGAGCTCGTGCTCCCCCGCGCCAAGGCCGTGGAGAGCATCGCGGGAGGCGGAACGAAGCTTCGGCTCGTGTTCAACGGGGAAGCCTCCCACAAGCCCGTCATATCCAACCTTGTGCTCGAGTGCCGCACGCCCGTCAACATCCTCTTTGCAGACATGAAGGAAATAGACGGCAAAAATTACGGCCATATGCTGCTGCAGCTGCCGGATGACGCGCGGGGAACCGAGCGCGTGACGGCCTGGCTCACGGCAAACGGCGTGGCTTTTTCAAAGGAGGCGTAACATGTTTTCCGATATGTTCGACAAGCTCTGGGAGAACGGGCTCATACAGCTGGGCGTGTGGGAAACGCTGTACATGACCTTCCTCTCCACCCTCTTCGCCTACCTCATCGGCATGCCGCTGGGCCTCGTGCTTTCGGTCACGGACAAGGGGGGCATACGGCCCAAGCGCGCGCTCAACCGCACGCTTGGCATACTCGTCAACGCGCTTCGAAGCATCCCCTTCGTCATACTGATGGTGGCGATGCTGCCGGTTGCAAAATTCGTGGTGGGCACGAGCCTTGGCAACAAGGCGATGATCGTGACCCTCGTCATCGCCGCCGCGCCCTACATTGCGCGCATGGTGGAATCCTCCATCAAGGAGGTGGACGCGGGCGTGATTGAGGCCGCGCAGGCAATGGGCGCTTCCTCCTTACAGATCGTGCTGCGCGTGCTCATCCCGGAGGCAAAGCCCTCCCTCGTGATCGGTTCGGTCATCTCCACCGTGACGATACTGGGCTATTCCGCCATGGCGGGCACCATAGGCGGCGGAGGCCTCGGCAAGATCGCCATTACTTACGGCTACCAGCGCTATAACGACGACATCACTTGGGTCTGCGTGGCGCTCACCATCATCATCGTGCAGCTCATACAGGAATTCGGCATGCGCCTCGCACGCCGCACGGACAAACGCGTCCGCCAGTGAGCGCCCAAGACTTCGCGCGTATCCGGGCAACCGGTTCGCATAGATTTGAACTTCCACAGAAAGGATGGCTGAACATGAAAATCAATCAACCAAACGACGCTTCGCTGCTGCTCGCCTGTAGACGGCGTATGCGAATGCCCATGCGGGAAACCGCATGAATCGACGCATACGCACCCAAGGCAAATAAAGCAGAAAATTTAAAGGAGAATTAAAATGAAAAAGCTCATTTCCATCATCGTAACCATCGCCCTCTCCCTCGCCGTCCTCGCGGGCTGCGCGGACACGAACGCCCCCGCGGGCACCACCCCGGGTACCGGGACTGAAGCCCCCGTATCCACCCAGACCCCCGACGCCGCCACGCCCGAAGTATCCGCAACGCCAGATGCGGAGCACACCATCACCGTGGGCGCAAGCTCCACGCCGCACGCGGAAATCCTCGAGCAGGTCAAGGACGCCCTCGCCGCACAAGGTTACGCCCTCAACATCGTGGTTTATGACGACTATGTGCTGCCCAACGAGGCGCTCGCGGACGGCACGCTCGACGCGAACTACTTCCAGCACGTGCCCTACCTCAACAGCTTCAACGCAGCCAACGGCGCCAGCCTCGTTTCCGCCTCCGTCATCCACTACGAGCCCTTCGGCATCTACGGCAACGGCGTAGCGGCGCTGAGCGAGCTTGCCGCGGGCGCGACCATCATCATCCCCGCGGACGACAGCAACGAGACGCGCGCGCTGCTCCTGCTCGCGCAGGAAGGCCTCATTGCGCTGCCCGAGGGCGCGAACGCAACGGACGGCGTGACCTCGCTTGACATCGTGGACGACAAGGGCTATAATGTCGTAACCGTGCAGGCGGACACCGTGGCCGCGCAGCTCAACAACAGCGACGCGGGCACCATCGCCATCATTAACGGCAACTACGCGCTCGAAGCCGGCCTGAAGATCGAGGACGCGCTCGCCCTCGAGGACGCCTCGGGCGACGCGGCGCAGACCTACGGCAACATCATCGCGGTGCGCTCCGGCGACGAGAGCGCGGCGAAAATTCAGGCGCTCATCGCGGCGCTCAAAACGGACGCCGTGCGCGACTACATCAGCGCGACCTACAACGGCGCGGTCGTGCCCCTCTTCTGACAAAATCTTTTTATTGTTTGCCCCAATGTGAAGCCCGGGTTTATACCCGGGCTTCACACCTTTTGGATCGCGTTGAACCGCGTTTGGCGATGCGATTGTGTTTTAGTCCCGTTGGTGGTATCATGCTGCGGTAAGGAGGATGCCATGGAAAGAATGAGGCTGACCATCGCGGGCATCGTGCAGGGCGTCGGCTTCCGGCCGTTTTTGTACCGGGAGGCCGCGCGCCTGTCCATACGCGGCTTTGTCAAAAACACGGGCGCGGGCGTGCTCGCCGAGATCGAGGGCGAAAAGGAGAATTGCAACGCTTTTATCGAGGCGATACGGTGCAATCCGCCGCCGCTTGCGCGCGTGATCTCCATTGAGGCCGAGCCCATGGAACCCAAAGGGGACGCCGTTTTCACCATCATCACCAGCGAGGCGGGCGCGCGCACGGCCCTCATCTCGCCCGACATCGGCATCTGCGACGCATGCAGGAGCGAAATACTCGACCCAAACGACCGCCGCTGCCGCTACCCGTTCACCAACTGCACGGACTGCGGGCCTCGCTTTACGATTATAAAGGACATCCCCTACGACCGCAAAAACACCACCATGGCGCGCTTCATCCAATGCCCCGCGTGCCAGGGGGAATATGACGACCCCGCAAACCGCCGCTTCCACGCGCAGCCCAACGCCTGCCCCGTCTGCGGGCCGAGGCTTCGCTTCCTCGCGGACGGAAAAGCGCAGGAGGGCGACCCCCTCGCCCTGTTCGGCGCATCCATCCGCGCGGGCAAGACCGTGGCGGTCAAGGGGCTTGGCGGCTATCACCTTGCGTGCGACGCAAAGAATGAAGAGGCCGTCGCCCGCCTTCGCCAAAACAAACTGCGCTATGAAAAGCCCTTCGCCGTCATGCTCAAGGATTGCGAAGTCGTCCGGCGATACTGCGAATTGTCCGACGAGGAAGAAAAGCTGCTCACAAGCCGCAGGAAGCCCATCGTGCTGCTCAAAGTGCGAAGGGGCATTTCCCTTGCGCCCTCCGTCGCGCCCGCAAGCGCGCGGCTGGGCGTGATGCTGCCCTATACGCCGCTGCATTGTCTCTTAATGCGAAACCACGACGCGCTGGTGATGACCAGCGGCAACATATCCGAGCGGCCGATGGTCTTTCGGGACGGGGACGCGGCAAAAGTGTTTTGTGGCCTTGCGGACGCCATACTCACGCATGAGCGCGCAATCGAGCGGCGCATGGACGACAGCGTGGCAATCGTATCCTGCGGCAAGCCCCGCCTCATCCGCCGCGCGCGCGGCTATGTGCCCGAGCCTTTGCCCATCCCCGACGGCGGCGGCGCGATACTCGCCGTGGGCGCGCAGCAGAAAAACACGTTTTGCCTGACTAAGGATGGCAGCGCTTTTTTGAGCGGGCATATCGGCGACCTCGACGACCGCGAAACGGAAAAGAGCTTCACGGAGGAGATCGCCTCCTTCGCGCGCATATTCGACGCGAAGCCGCGCTTTGCCGCGTGCGATCTGCATCCCGATTATCTCTCCACGCGCTACGCCAAAGCGCTGGGACTTCCCCTTGTGCAGGTGCAGCACCACAGGGCGCATTTTGCCTCCGTGCTCGCGGAGCACGGCATAAAAGAGAGGGCCATCGGCTTCGTGTTCGACGGCGCGGGCCTGGGCGACGACGGCACGGTATGGGGCGGGGAGGCCTTTTGCGGCGGCATACGCGAAAGCGTGCGCGCGGGCCACCTCGCGCCCTTCCCCTTGCCCGGCGGGGACGCCGCCGCGCGCGAACCGTGGCGCTGCGCGCTCGCGCTCGTGCAGGCGGCCATGGGGCGGGAAGCGGCGCTCTCTTTTACGCCGAGGACGCGGGAAGGGGCCATACTCCTTCGCGCGATGGACGCGCGCCTCAACACGCCCTCCTGCACCAGCATGGGCAGGCTTTTCGACGCGGTGGCTTCCATCGCGGGAATCCGCCAGACGGCCTCCTACGAGGGGCAGGCGGCGGTGGAACTTGAGCAGGCGGCGGACGAGGGCGCAAAGGGGAGCTATCGCTTCGACATCGCGGAAAAAGACGGCGAACTGATATTCGACTGGCGCGGCCTTATCCGCGACGCCGTCGCCGACGCGCAAACGGGGCTTGGCGCGGGTATTATTTCCATGCGCTTCCACAGGGCGTGCGCCACGCTCATATGCGACGCGGCAAAGCTCCTTCGCGCGCGTACGGGCTTTGATATTGTTGCGCTCTCGGGCGGCTGTTTCATGAATGAGCTGCTCTACGCAGAAAGCCGCGCGCTGCTTGAGGCGGAAGGCTTCGCCGTGTATTCCAACGAGGCCGCGCCCGTCAACGACGGTGGCATAAGCTACGGGCAGGCGGCCGTGGCCACCCAAGTATTCGGAGGTTAACATGTGCTTGGCGATACCCGGAAGGATCATTGAAATAAAGGAAGAGGAAGCCGTGATCGACTACGGCGGCGTGACGCGCCGCGCGTCGCTGCGGCTCTGCCCCGACGCGAAGAGGGGCGACGCCGCGCTCGTCCACGCGGGCTTTGTGATACAGCTTTTAGACGAAGCCGCGGCGCTGGAGCTGGAGGACATCCTGCGCGAAACGGAGGAACCCTGATGGAAATTGCGGCGCTGCAGCGGGCGCTGGCCGAAGCGGCGGAGGGTCTGGGCGATATAAGCGTGATGGAAGTGTGCGGCACGCATACGCACGCCATATGGCGGCATGGCATACGCCAGCTCATCCCAAAGAACATACGCCTCGTTTCCGGCCCCGGCTGCCCCGTGTGCGTGACGGACGACGCGGAATTATCCGCGGCGTTTTATCTTTTGCGGCAAAAGGATGTTACGCTGTGCACCTTTGGGGACATGCTGCGCGTGCCCTGCGGCGGGGAGAGCCTTTCCTCCCTTTCCGCTTCGGGCGCGGACGCGCGCGCGCTCATTTCCCCCATGGACGCGCTTGACATCGCCAAAGGGAATCCAAAACGCGCCGTGGTGTGGTTTGGCGTGGGGTTTGAGACCACGGCGCCCCATACCGCCGCGCTCGCGGAGGCCGCGGCGAAGATGGAGCTTGCTAACCTTTTCGTATTCTGCGCCCACAAGACCATGCCCGCGGCGCTGCGCGCGCTCATGGGCGAAAGCAGCAATGTGGACGCGCTGCTCTGCCCCGGCCACGTCGCGGCCGTCGCGGGGACGGAAATTTTCCGCTTCGTGCCGGAGGAACTGCGCCTGCCCGCCGCTGTGGCGGGGTTTGAGGCGGAGGACATCCTCGCGGCGCTCGTGGCGCTCGTTCGCATGATAAAGTACCAAAAGCCCGCCCTCGTCAACGCCTATCCCCGCGCGGTGACGGAGGAGGGCAATCCCGCGGCAAAGGCGCTTGTGGATCAGGTGTTCACACCCTGCGCCGCGCGCTGGCGCGGCCTCGGGGAAATCCCCGAAAGCGGGCTTCAACTGCGCGATGAATACGCAGCCCTCGACGCGGCGAAGCGCTTTGACATACCGCAATACCGCGCTGCGCCCCCGTCCGTCTGCCGCTGCGCGCAGGTGCTGCGCGGGCGCATCGCCCCAAACGCGTGCGCGGCTTTCGGGCGCGCCTGCACGCCGCAAAATCCGCTTGGGCCGTGCATGGTGTCCGCAGAGGGCGCGTGCGCGGCATATTATGCATACGGAGGCAATCTATGACAAACGAAGTCACCATGGCGCACGGCTCGGGGGGTATGGCTTACCGCGAGCTTGTGGAGGAAGTGCTCCTCCCCGCGTTCTGGAACGAATACATGCAGCCGCTCACCGACTCCGCGCTCTGCCCGGGCGGGGAAAGGCTTGCCCTCACCACGGACGCGTACGTCGTGCGGCCGCTGTTTTTCCCGGGCGGGGACATCGGCAACCTCGCCGTGTCCGGCACGGTCAACGACCTCGCGGTTTCGGGCGCCGTGCCGCGCTACCTTTCCTCGAGCATGATCATCGAGGCGGGTTTTTCCATGGAAACGCTCAAATCGCTTGCGCGCTCCATGGCGGATACGGCGAGGCAGGCAGGCGTTTTAATCGTCACGGGGGACACGAAGGTGGTGCCCGCGGGCGCGTGCGACGGCATCCACATCATCACCTCCGGCGTGGGGGTGTTTCCAAAGGGCGCGTATGTTCCCCCGCAGCGCGTGGAGCCGGGGGATGTTGTCATCGCGAGCGGCCCCGTCGCCTCCCACGGCATGGCGGTGATGGCCGCGCGCGGCAACATGGGCTTTGCCCCGCCCATTGAAAGCGACGCGCGCCCCATGGCGGACGTCGTGCGGCGCGTGCTGGACGCGGGCGTCCATGTGCACGCCATGCGCGACCCCACGCGCGGGGGGGTGGCCGCAACCTTGTGCGAATGGGCGGGCGGGAACAGGAACATACTGCTAAAGGAGGAGGCCCTGCCCATACGGCCGGACGCGGCGGCCGCGTGCGAGATACTGGGCATCGATCCCTTATGCGTCGCCAACGAGGGCGTGATACTTTTTTGCGTCGCCGAGGGGGACGCGGACAGGACGCTTGCCGCGATCAAACCTTTGCCCTGCTGCAATGACGCCGCCGTCATCGGCGAGGTGAGCGCGGGGGACG
>JAEWMV010000206.1 GCA_023393045.1 Bacillota bacterium
ATGTTAATGAAGATACCGCATGCATCTGTACTATTACAACGCTTATGGAGGCGGCGATGGCTAAAAGGATACTTCTCGTTGACGACGAACCTCTGATCATAAAAGGGCTCAAATTCTCGCTCGAGCAGGACGGCTACGAAACCGAGGCCGCCGCGGACGGGGAGGAGGCGCTGGAGAAATTTCGCGAGGGGAATTACGACCTCGTGCTTCTCGACGTGATGCTGCCCAAGCTCTCCGGCATCGAGGTATGTCAGGCCATACGCGAAACGAGCGACGTGCCCATCATCATGCTCACCGCCAAGGGCGAGGACATGGATAAAATACTCGGCCTCGAGTTCGGGGCGGACGATTATATGACAAAGCCCTTCAACATACTCGAGGTGAAGGCGCGCATCAAAACCATACTGCGGCGCGCGGGCGCGTCGAAGGACCTTGCCAAAATGGAAATCACGGCCAAGGACCTTACCATCAACATCAGCAGCCGCACGGTGGTCGTGCGCGGCGAGAGCGCGTCGCTCACCAGCAAGGAGTTCGACCTTTTGCGCTTCCTCATGACCAATCCTGGCAAGGCCTTTAGCCGCGAGGAACTGCTCGATGAACTCTGGGGCAGGGATTATCTTGCCGACGCGGGCTCCCAGAAGGAACAGGAGAAGCGCATCCGCACGGTGGACGTACACATCAGGCGCTTGCGCGAAAAAATAGAAAAGGACGATACGCATCCCGAATACATCATGACGCAGTGGGGAGTTGGCTATTACTTTGCGCTCTAAGTGGCTTTTTGGCTCCATACGCGCCCGCATGGTGGCGATATATCTGTTGGTCACGCTTATCGCGCTCATGGCGATAAGCTTTATCGTATCCATGCTCGTGGAATCCTTTCTCGTCACGCAGAGGACGCAGACCCAGCTTGAAGAAACCGCGCGGCTCGCGCTTGAAATTTCGCCCGCTATGGAAAACGCCGATACGGACGAGCTCTATGCGCGCATCGTCGACCGCGCGCAGGAACTGGGCGGGCGCGTGCTCATCATGGACACGGACGCCGTCGTGCAGATGGATTCCGCCTCCTATCAGACGGGTTTCAGGCTCCCTTATCGCGAGGTGAGGGATGTGTTGATCGGCGGCAGGGAATCCTCCTACGGTTTTCATAAAATAGAGCGTGACGTTGACGCGGAGGCCGCGTGGGAGCTTACGGACGCGTCCGTGTGGGCGGTGTATTATGCCGCGCCCGTGACGGTCAACGGCGTGTACGTCGGCGCGGTGGTGTTCAGCGCGCTTTTGCAGGACGTGGAGGATAGTGTGAGCGAGATCATCGGGCAAATCACCATCGCCTTCGGCGTGGTGGCTGTCGTGATGACGGTGCTGACCTTCACGCTTTCAAACGTCGTCACCAAACCCATCGCGGAGCTCACGGGCGCGATACGGCGCATGGGCAAGCAGTCCGGCGTACGGGTGAGCATCAAAGGCTCGCACGAGATGGCGGAGCTTGGGGAAGCCTTCAACAGGATGAGCGAGCAGATCGAGGATCACGACCGGATAAGGGACGAGTTCGTCTCCAACGCCTCGCACGAGCTCAAGACGCCGCTTGCCTCGATGAAACTGCTTTCCGAAACCATACTTTACGATGAAAATCCCGACCCCGCGCTGATGAGGGAGTTCTTCGGGGACATCAACCACGAGGTGGACAGGCTTTCCCGCGTGATTACGGATTTATTGCGCCTCGTCAAGCTCGACGAGAGCGAGGAGCCGCTGCGCCCGGAGCGCGTGCGCTTTGATAAAATCGTGCGCGAGGCGGCGGAGCGCCTGCGCCCCCTTGCCAAAGGCAAAGGGGTGGAGCTTCGCGTTTCCGTGACGGAGCAGACCGTATACGGAGAGGAGAACCGCCTCGACCAGGTGGTGACCAACCTCATTGAAAACGCGATCAAGTACACCGACCGCGGGCGCATCCAAGTGCGCCTGGGGCGGGACGGAGATCACGCGCTGCTGGAGGTCGCGGACACGGGCATCGGCATACCGGAGGACGCAATCCCGCACTTGTTCGAGCGCTTCTACAGGGTGGACAAGGCGCGCTCCCGCGACACGGGCGGCACGGGCCTTGGCCTTGCGATTGCAGAAAAGATCGTCGCCCTGCACGGCGGGGACATCCGGGTAGAGAGCCGGCTCGGGCGCGGAAGCACGTTTTCCGTGCGCATCCCTCTCGAGCGAAAGGAGGAGAACGCGCATGAAGCCGATGATGAGAAGTAAGGCGGTTTTCGCGCTGCTCCTGTCCCTTCTGTTTACACTGTGCACGCTCTCCGGCTGCGCCGCATTGCCGGGCGCGGGCATCAGGGAGGACAACGTGCGCGAGGATTTGCCCGCCATCGACCCCGAGGCGGGCGTCGCGCGCGAGATACAGGTCAGGCTCTATTACCGGCTCACGGACGAGGCGTATCTCGTGGGCGTGACCACAAGCCTCACCGTGCTTTCAAACGAGCGCGCGGAAAAAGCGATGGTGCGGGAGCTCCTTTCGGGCGTGCCCCCGCTTTCCAACAACGTCAGCGAGGTCATTCCCCAAAACACGGGGATCATCGACGTGTCGCTCGACGGCGCCATACTCTACGTCACGCTCTCAAACGAATTTTTCGATACGGCCATCGTCGACCAGGCCGAAAGGGAAAACGAGGAGTCCTTGAGTTCCGGCTTCATCACCAGGGAGGAGTACGACAAGCGCGTGGAAGCCGCGCGCGCGGAAATGTATCTGTGCAGGCAGCTAAGCGTCTACTCCATCGTGAACACCATCACGCAATACGACCCGGACGTGCGCGTGCAATTGCTCTTCGATATGG
>JAEWMV010000210.1 GCA_023393045.1 Bacillota bacterium
TATCGCTAAGAATGGGGGAGTTTATGAAACAGACGGATTATGTCATTCTCGGGCTGCTCAGCGAGGCGCCGATGACGGGATATGACATCAAGCGCACCATCGACACGCGTTTTGGCTTCTTCTGGAACGAGAGCTATGGCCAGCTCTATCCCACGCTCAAGGCGCTGCGTGGGGCGGGCTACATCAGCGAGCAGACACCCGCCGCCATCTCCACGCGCGGGAAAAGAACCTATGCACTGCTGCCCGCGGGGATGGAGGCGCTGCGCGCATGGCTTGAGAAGCCGGTGGAAAAGGAGTCCGTCCGGTTGGAGATTCTGCTGAAAATGTACTTCTCGCACTTGATCTGCGCACGGATGATGCTCGCCCACGTCACGCGCTTCAAGGAGGAGCACGCGCAGGATCTCCGCTCGCTCGAAGCGTTTGAGCAAGAGCTCAAGACCGCCGGGAACGACGATCCCGCGTATCCCGTGATGCTGCGCGTGGTGGACTTCGGCATACGCGCGAATAAGGCGTATCTCGACTGGTGCGAGGAAACGGGCAGCTATCTGGAATCGAGCGCGGGCAAAACCCCGGTATAAGGCAAACGCGCGCCGCATTAAAAAGCCTGCCCGCCGGAGGAAGCCGGCGCGCGGACTGTTGCTGCGTTTGGCGTGAAGCGAATATGGCCTAGGGTTTCAGGAAAAACGAGCGGTTATCGGCCGCCCGCATGGTGGCAAGCACGCCGTCGAGATGGTCGCATTCGTGCTGGAGCAGTTCCGAGAGGTCGCCTTCCAGCTCCATGACGCAGGGCTTCCACGCGAGGTCATGGTATTTGATGCGGCAGCGGCAATGCCGCAGGACGCGCACAAGAAGGCCGGGGAAGGACATGCAGTCATCCATGACCTCCATCAAATCCGCGTCCGGAAAATGCACGACGGGATTGATAAACGCCACGGGCTCGTTGATGTGCATATAAACGAGCCTTTTTGCCACGCCGATCTGCGGCGCGGCAATCGCGCGCCCGCAGCCGTGCTCTTTGCGAAAATCAAAGAGCGTGTCGTGCAAGTCCGCGACGACGCGGGACAGCTCGCCCAATTCCTCCTCTTTTACGGCGGTGCTTTTCTCATAGAGCCGCAGGTCGCCGAGAAGCAGTATCTCCCTTACCATGCGCATCCCCTCCTCTCGCCTTTTCCAATTGTACCATGACCACACGCATAGAGAAAGCCGCAGGTCAGAAAAAGCAAAGGCCCCGCTCAAATCGCAGGGACTTTGCTTAGGAGGAACGATGTGCGTATGCGGGCTTTATTTGGCTTGCTTGATGAGGATGCTCTTGATCAAATCGTACCCGCCGTTGGCGGCAAGGCTCACCACCACCGCGTTGATGAGGGAGAGCGCGCCGCTCGACCAGGTGAGCGTATCCATGAACAGGTTGGCAAAAATCAGAATAAGAGCGGAAATCATCCACGAAAACAGTCGCGTCGGTATCTTTTCCACAAAACCGACGCCCTTGAAAAGCTCCGTGACGGCCATCGTGGCCGTAAGCGCGCCCGCATAGGTCGCAAGCGTGGACCAGTTGAAGAATTCTTCCATGATGCACCTCCCCATCCCCGGTTATTCACTTATATGCGGGAAATGACGCGGGACAGCCTATTGCCCCCAAAATTGTTTGGCTTTGCCTGATAGGCATGGGACGCGGTCTTGTCGACAGGAGCCGGACATGCGATAATAAAGTGGAGGAACGGAGAAGCCTATCCATGAGCAAAATCTTCATTACGGGCATCGTCGCAAGCGGCAAAACCACGCTTGCAAGAGAGCTTTCCCGCCGCACGGGAACGCCGTGGCACGAGCTGGATACAATCGTATACGACCATACGGGCGAAACGCGCTATAAGCGCACGCCCGAGGAGCAGCAGCACGTCATCGCGGACATCGACGCCGCGGGCGACTGGATCGTCGAGGGCACATGCCGCAAATCCTGCCGCTGCCTGCTTGATATGGCCCAGCGCATCGTGTTTCTCGACACGCCGCTGTATAAGCGCCGCATACGCATTTTCACGCGCTTCATCAAACAGCGCCTTGGGATAGAGCGCTGCCTTTATCATGCCGATCTGCATATGCTGCGGATGATGTACAAGTGGACGGCGGATTTTGAAAGGGACAGAGTGTCCTTTACCGCCATGCTGGGGGAATACGGGGAGAAGGTGGTCGTCGTCCGCAAGGCCGAGGAAGCATTGGACCTGCTCTAAATCCTGCGCGGCTTCACGCAAAAAACACCGCGAAGCAATTGCTTCGCGGCCTTTTCGTATCAGTCCTTATGATGCCGTGCGTCCGATCAGCGGCGTTTGCCCTTGCTCCTTCGCGTCACGCTCATGCCCGCGAGATCCTGCAACGCCTCGTATTCCTCCTGCGTCTGCGGCAATGTGGGCATCATGCCCGTGGTCTCATTCGCGGATGCCACGCTTGCCATGTTGAGATAATCCTCATCGCTCTTCTTTTTCTTCGGCATGTCAAAGCTCCTTTTTTCTTAGCTTTCAATCATCCGCGCGCGTTTATGCGTAAAAAATACCGGAGCTGCGCAATCCGCTCCCGCGCGGCATGGATGCGCGGCTTCGCGGGCAAACTAAGCGCGGAGGTGAATTCCATGGACCCTAAATATCCGAATATGTACCAGTTGCTCGAGAGCGACGCCGTGGCAAGGCGCTATTTTGACGACCTGCCGGACTATGTGCGCGACCAGATACGCACCCGCGCGGACAATGTCAACTCCATCGACAGTTTAAGGGATTACGCGGAAAACCTGCTGCGCGGCGACGATTGAATCGAAGAAAGGGCCCTTTTGCCACTCCGGAAGGGGCCTTTTCGCGTGCTTTTTCATATGGTCTGCAAGCGCTTTTCTCATCATGTGAACATTATACTATAACGTTGTATAATGTCGTATCACAGCCCTCTACTCATCGTATTGCACGAAGGCACGTGAAATATCCGCGCTTTTTATCGCTGTTATTCTCCCTTCATCCCGATGACATTCGCCTGCCCGTCGATGATGGCGAGGCTCAGGCGTATCGACTGGCCGATGGCCTCGTCGATGTCGTCCCCGGCAACGCCCAGTGCTTCACAGCCGAACAACTTGTCGATGAAGAGCTCCGCGCATTGCAGCTCCGTGTACTTCTCCATGTCAAGTCCTGGCTCGTGCCCGGCCGCAGCTTGCTCCTGCATGATCTTCTTCATGCCGAGCCGATAAAGCCACTTGGGTATGGTGACGATTTTCTTTCCCGGGCAGCCCATGTGTTTGTGGACGATGGTGAGGAATTCCCTCCACGTCATGTTATAGTAGCCGATGGGATAGCATTTGCCGCCTTCGCCCCGCTCGAGCGCGCCCGCCATGGCCTCGCCGACCTGCCTGACCGTCACCATGGTCGTGCCGCCCTTTGGGTACAGGGTCGCGCCCTTCATGCCGCGTATGCTCTCCACGAGGAACACCCACACGGGCTTCCTTCCGGGCTGCGCGCCGAAGATGTAGGGAAGTTCCAGTATGGATACGGCGAAGTTCTCATCCGCAAAGGAGAGCGCCATCTTCTCCTGGTCGATGCGGCTTCGTATGTAGGGATGCCATTTCGTGAGTTCCTTTTCCGGCCAAAGCTTGGCGAAGTGGGAAAAGTACGACCCGCAGATGACCGCCCGCTTCACACCGTTTTCCTTAGCCGCGCGCAGCATCCTCTCCAAAGGCGCGATGTTATACTTATAGAACAAATCGTAAATGGGCGCGGGGCCTTCCACGCGCTCGTCCACGCCCGCGGCGAATACGAAGCCCTCGCAGCCGCGAAAGCGCATGCGCAGCTCCTCGTCGCTCATCTCCATGTAATTGCCCAGCGTCAGCTTCATCTCGGGCGCGAGCAAGGCGCCCTGCGGAATCGGGGGCAGCGCGACGGAGGATACCTCATGTCCCCTGCGTATGAGCTCTTTGGCCCCCTCGCTTCCCAGAAGACCGGTGCCGCCGATCATAAAAACCTTCATATGCCCTCTCCTTTCCCGCATCGATTTATTATTTGAACCGTTCCCGCTCAAGATACAGCCGCGGGGATTCGCCCTGCGCGCGGCGTCCGTTTTGCTTGCCCATTATTTACTTATATCATAACCCAACCTGCGCTTTTTAGCACCATGCATTTTGTAAAAGGAAAAAGCCCGCGCCAATCGACGCGGACTGCACCATCATGCCATTTTTTGTACCTTCTTATTCCACCCTTGCTCCACACCTGCCGCAAAAAACGCTCCCCGGCTCAAGCGCCTCATTGCAATGCGGACAGCGGCGCGCCTGCGCCGCGTCCTGTGCGCCGATATTTGAGAGCCGCGCGTCCAGCTCAGCGCTATAGCTTTCCGGCGGGACGGAAGCCCCGCCATCGGCAAAGGCACCCTGCGGGATGGTTTCCTGCTTTTTCTTTTTCGCCTGCGCGCGCTTAGCCGCATTCCTGATGAGGATGCTCACCAGGGCGCTGACGACCAAGCCGATGTAGGGCGCTGCTTCGGCTATATCCCAACGCTTGTTGGGTTTGCCCGTTTCCGCCTTCGGATCGCCCGCGTCGTAGCGGATGCCGTCCACAATGCCCTTTATGAGCGCTTCCTGCTCGAGCGTAACGCCCCCCATGAAGGAGAAAAGCGTCACACTGATGTTCATGTTGTTGTAGATGGTGTAATACTCCACCACAAAGTCCGTATAGTTATCCTCTGTATAGGTGTAATCGATTTTGAGAAAGACCGCGCTGCCGGAATCATAGGGCTCGCAGGAGGCGACCCGCGCGCCGTCCCCGGCGTAGCCGGTGCGGATGGATTCCATGGCATCCTCAAGCTCGCCCTCGTCAAACACGCTCATGGAAACATAGGAATTTCCCGTCATCGTGACGGTTATGGAATATTCCCAGTTTTCGTCGATCGCCTCAAGGTAAATATCCTGCTCGCCGTAGAGTTCGAGCAGTTCCTTTTGCGTATAGCTGATGAACGCGAGATCGGGATCGTTCTCCGCTGTATCGCGCGTAAAAACCGCCGTATTTTCCGGCATGGCAATGGATATGCCAAGCGCGTCAAGCGCGTAAGCGCCGCCCGGAGCCCCAAGCGCCATAGCGGGCAGGCCCAGGCAAAAAAGGACCGACGCGGCAATGGCGACGGATTTTCGGATCATTCGATACCCCCTGCGAAATTGATTTTCGTTACAAATCGCCTCAATCAGCGTGCAACAAAGAACCGCGAAACATGCTGTTCTGTGTCGATTGTATCAAGGCGCGCGCACGCAGTCAAACGCCAGATTCACCCAATGACAATTCGATAAAAAATGCGCGTTTTTCGCGGCGGATTAACGCGCTAGAGGCGCTTTGTGTACAGGCGGTATCCGCCGCGCCTGATAAAGCCGCAGGAGGCCGCAGCGCGAAGATTTTCCGGCTCATTCTCGTCCACGAAGAAGATCACCGCGTCAAGCACCGCGTCTTCCTCAAACGCCGCGCAAAGCGCCTGCGAGAGGAGCGCCGCCGCAAGCTCTGCGCCGTCCTCCTCCGCGGCCATGCCGTATATCTCCGCGGTGTTTTTATTAAAACGTGCGGTCATGAACAGGCCGCCGACGAGCGCGCCATCTTTTTTTAGCGCGTATATGCGCCAGTTTTTCACTTTTTTGCGAAGGCGCGCCGCGCTCCAGTAAATATCCCGGAAGTGCGCGTCATGAAAGAGGGCGTACTCGTCAAAAGAAGCGGCGTCCACGCGCTCCACAGCGATTTGCGCCGCGGCAGCACGCACAAAATCCGCGCGATCCAAGCGCATGTCCGCGCTCGCCTCCGCGAGCGTGAAGCCCGCGTCAATAAGCGCGCGGGCGGCCGTGGCGTTTTCCGCCGCGACGCCTACGTTCGCCTCGAAGCCGGGATAGCTTGCTTCCATGTGCGCGAGAAAGGCTTCGTACGCGGCCGCGCTTCCCGCCGTAAAAAGCGTGGTTTGCAGGTATTGATTCTCCGGCACCGCAAAAAGGCTCATCAGACCCGCGAGCTCTCCGTCATAATAGCCAAGCAGCGACGCGTTTTCGTCCCCGGCACGCGCTAAAAGCTCCGGGGCGATCTCCGCCTCGGTGAGAAGGAGCGGGTAGCTCCTGTTTTCAGGCGCTGTGAAAAGCCGCGCGGCAAACGCGGCCGCCGCATTGATTTCATCCGCTTTTATCGGCTTTAGCATCTCTTCCCCATCCTCATCCGTTTTTTTCATCATAATACATATAGGTCGAATTATCACCTGTATTTTCATGAAAGCCGCCTCGACCACAACATGTTGTGGCGCGCGTAAAATTCCTGTTGAAATTTTCGGAAACGCATTGTATAATGAACCAGCTTGAAGTTTTTAAGCTTGGTACAGAGATGCCGGCAAAACGAAAAAAAGCAATGGATGCCTCATAAGGGTGATTCAATGCCTTGCCGGTGTACGGCGGGGCGTTTTTTGTTGGAAAGGGGTCGGCTCATATGCTCGGTTTCAAGGCGGAGTTGATGGACGGGGTCGCCATGGGGCGCGCCCTCATGCGCGTCGCCCACGAAATCGTTGAGAAGAACAAAGGCGCAAACGACCTTTGCCTCGTGGGCATCAGGCGGCGCGGCGAGCCGCTGGCCCGCATCATAAGGGACAACATCAAAAAAATCGAGGGCGTCGAAGTGCCGCTTGAAAGCGTCGACATCAAGTATTACCGCGACGATCTGAAGCTTACCAATGAAACCCCCGTCTGGGGGAAGCCCGATTTTTCCATCGATATTACAGGCAAAATCATCGTCCTTGTGGACGATGTTCTTTTTACCGGCCGCACGGCGCGCGCCGCGATGGAGGCCGTGATGACCTGCGGCCGCCCGCGCGCGATACAGCTTGCGGTGCTCGTTGATCGCGGGCACAGGGAGCTGCCCATCCGCGCCGACTTCGTGGGCAAAAACGTGCCCACCTCGCGCGCGGAGCTCGTTGAAGTGCACATGCCGCCCTACGACGAGGAGATGCGCGTGTGCCTGATTGATATCCATTGATATGCAATAAATCAAAACAAAAGAAAAGAGAGGTAAACATTGTGGACAAGCAAAAACTCGGTTATCTCCCGGACGAGAAGCCCCCGGTAGGGAAACTGCTGCTCTACGCGCTGCAGCAGGTCATCGTCATGTTCCCCGCCACCATCGCCGTGGCGCTCATCACGGGCTTCCAGGTCTCCACCACCATCTTCGCAAGCGGCATCGCGACCATTTGCTTCATCCTCATCACCGGCAAGAAGCTGCCGCTCTACTACGGCTCCAGCTTCGCCTATCTTTCGGCCATCGCGGGCCTTGTGGCCGCGCAGGGTTTCACCAAGGTCAACGGCATACTGCCTCCCGAAGCGATACAGATTGCCCAGTTCGGCATCATCGCCTCCGGCCTCGTATCCATCGCGGCGGGCCTCCTCGTGAAGTTTGCGGGCCGCGGCGTGGTTGAGAAGATCCTGCCCCCGGCCGTCACCGGCCCTGTGGCGATGATCATCGGCCTCACGCTCGCGGGCAACGCCCTGAGCGATGCCGCGCCCAACGGCGGCAGCAACTGGATTTGGGTCGTGTCGCTTGCGACGCTGCTCTCTACCGTCATCTTCTCAAGATACCTCAAGGGCTTCCTCGGCCAGCTCCCGCTGCTGCTGGGCGCCGGCGTAGGCTGCCTTGTCGCACTCGCCGTTTACCTCTTTGCCGGCGAGAACCTCTTCAGGAACCTGCCTCCGGAAGCGCTCGCCGCGTCCGCATGGAAGCTTGGCGACGGCAGCATCTTCGCCCTGCCCGCCTTTACGCTGCCCAAGGTGTCCTGGGCTGCGGTCGCCGCGATCATGCCCATCGCCATCGCGACGATACCCGAGTCCACCGCGCATGTATACCAGCTTGACATCTACGTCAACGA
>JAEWMV010000075.1 GCA_023393045.1 Bacillota bacterium
CGGCAAGCCATCCCAGGCGGATCATATACGCGCCGTCCAGGGCCGTGAGATCGCCCATGTTCATCGCCAGCTCGCGGATGATGAAATAGATGGCGACGAACGGCACGAACGAAACCGCCACGCTCACCACGGACAGCGCGCAGGCCGAGAGCGCGAGCGTCTTTTTGGTGAACGCAAGCTCCCACATGCGCTTCATGCCATTATCGGGCCGGCTTTCGTTCTGCGGCTTTTTTGCATTGAGACCGGACATAAAACTCCTCCTTTACAACGGTTAGATTTATCTAACCAATTATTAAAAAATAAAACGCCTCCGGGTTCCCGCTTATCGCAATTCAGTTAGTTTAAACTAACCCATGGTCAAAAAAATAGAGAGCCCTCCATCATCAAGCGCCAAAGAGCTCATGAAAAACGCTCTTCCAGCCGCCGGTATAGAAGGCGCACAAAAAATGGAGATTCCCGGTGGCCTCCTCATAGCTCATGTTGTGGCGGACGGGTTCGAGCAGCGCGTTGATATAGCTTTCTGACACGATATGCACGACGGTGCGGTTCAGCTTGGCGTCCGACCCTTTGCTCCGCCTCAGCCGGTCCAGGTAGTTGAACGTATGCTCCACCTCATAATCGACAATCGTATGGACATAATCGGCTTTAGAAGAGCCTTCCGCGCCGACGACCAGCAGCCTGAAAACATCGAAATTGTCATAGATGAATCCGTATATCCCGCGAAGGTCGGCGATGGTGTTTTGCGTTGAGAGTTCGCCCACAACGCCTTCGTCCGTGTAATAGGTGGCGCTCAGCTGCGTGAACATGCCCTCCACCTGCCCGCACACGGGGGCGACGATCGCCTCGAACAGCGCATTTTTGTCCTTGAAGTAAGTATAGATCGCACCCGTCGTCACGCCGGCGGCGGAAGCGATGTTGCGAAGAGATGCGTTACGGAAGCCCTTTTGCAGAAACTCCTGTTTGCCAAAGAACAGCACTTTTTCCCGCGTGTCCCTGCCTTCGCTCATGCCGGACGCCCCCCTTTCTCACAACAATGCATAACAGTGTTATGTAACAGCGTTATTTTATATTGTTTTCCTTATGCTGTCAAGAGCAACGAAGAAAGGCGCGCGTACGTTCGCCTGCGCCACAAACCGGAAATGGGCTGCGCTTCGCGCCTGGATAAGAAAAAGGCCGCTCCGAAAATACCTCGGACGGCTCCGTTAATCTCTAGGATAGGGATAAACGTAAAAATATCAGCCCGGTTTTGATAGGGCCGCTCCTGTTCGCGCCGCCCCGGGGCGTTCATTTCACCCGCGTCAAGGCTAAGGTATCGATGTCAAGCAGCTCAAACCAGCGCTCGCCGCCCTCGGGGTCTATCGCGGCGATGCACAGCGTGCCGCCGTAAGCGCAAGCATCCGTAAACGCGCCCGTGAACACCTGTTCATTCCCGCTTCCGTCCGCGCGCACGCGGCAGATATCCGTATAGCAGCTGCTCCCCAGTCCATTGTAAAACGGGCTGCTTTCCGGCAGCTGCGAAGGCGTCGTATAATAGACGAAGCCCTGATGCACGCACAACAGATGCGCGTCATAGCGAAAGAGCGGCGCACACGCGCCGTCCGCCGGCGAATAGGCAAAATACCACGTGCCGCTGTCCTTGTACGCGCACAGCAGCAGCTCGCCGTCCAGAAGGTCGACGATTTTTATGCCCGCGTCGCCGTCGATAAGCTCATGCTCCTCCCCGTTTGCAAGGTCGCGCCAGTAAAGTGCGGAGGGGCCGATAAACTTGTCCTCATAATCGTCCTTCTGCACATAATAGAGCCTCTCCCCTGCCGCGACGTAGGGGATGCCGTGCTCCGCTATGGCAACGCTTTCCCCGGTGTCGAGCGCAACCCGGAGCATTTCCCCCGATCCGCCGCCGTACCCGTCATACAAATAAGCATAGCCATCCCGCGCGCACGCCACGGCGTAGCCCACGTCATAGCGGCCGATCAAGCCTTTTTCCTTGCCGTCCGGGCCGATGCGATACAGCGCGCATTCGGCGTGCCCGGTATCCAATTCCGTACGCATGCCTATGATATCCCCGTCGATGAGCTGGCAGGAAAAAAGCCCTTCGCTGATCTTTTCGGCCTCGCCGCTTTTTATATCCACACGGAAGAACACCGCTTCGTCCGCGTACTTAAGCACGCCCCGCTCGTCCTCAACCACCTCGGTGCTTTCAAGGGCGTTGACATAGATGGCGTCTTGCGTCACAAGCTCAAAATCATTGACGACGGCTTCGAGCAAAAGCTTCTTCTCCCCCGTGGCGATGCTGGTGCGGTAGAGCGGCTGCTCGATAGCGCCCTCATACTCAAGCGTATAGATATAGTCTCCCGCCGCGAGCATGCTTTTTTCCGCGTCGCCGTACCCCCTTATGTCGTTTTCCCCGGGCAACTCGGGCAGCCGCGCGGGCGCAGGGGGCGTTAGCAGCGCACCGGGCGTCGCGGGCGGCTTTATCGTCGGGGACGCCGTAAGCGCGCCGCTCTGCCCGACGCAAGCGGAAGCGCACATGCAAAAAAGCAGCAAAACGCTTAGATAAGCATGCTTAAAAAAGCTCCGGCGGTTTTTCATCCGCTCTGTTCCTTTCCGTGTAAAATCGCCCGGCACGCGACGCCGCTTCACGCGGTATATTGCTCGGTTATCATCAAGAGACGGCCGTCTGTGGAATAAAACCAATATACCGGCCAGCTCTGCTCATCACAATAGCTTACGAAGTCCGCCGCGCTTATCCGCGCGGGGTAGATCCAATGCGAATGCCAAAGTATCCAGCACCGGCAGTCGTCATCGAGCGCGAAGGTCACGGTTTCGCCGGTCTCGCGCACGTCATAATCCCCCGCAAAGTCCTCGGGCAACTCGTCCCGCGTCATCCATATCGCCTCATTGAACGTAATGCCGCTTTCGGTGATTTGCGTAATCACGCCAAGCCGCACCGTGTCGCATCCCAACTCGGGGTATTCCTCGGCAAATTCCAGTGCCGTAATGCCCGCCGGCCCATTTTGGGCAAGAAAAAGCGCCTCGTCAAATGTGGGCTCGGGGCTTTGCGTATCCGCCGCAGGCGTCAAAACAGGCGTTGCGGACGGTTCTGTCGTCGGGGGCAGCACGCTCGCATGGTCCGGCCCTGCGCAGGCGGAACAGATGACACAAAAAAACAGCACAACTCCCGCGCAAGCGTGCTTGTATGAAGAAATGTTCTCAAACATCATAAACCGCTCTCTCAAGGCAAACAGGTGAAACCGAATCACCGCAGCAAAAGATAGGCTTCATGCTCCGGCAACAGTATGAGGCAGCATCCATGCCCATTTTGCCAACGATGAAATAAGGAAAAAATGTTATGCAATCATAGGCATCACTCCAATACAAAATAATCAACGCGCCACTTCACTTATACTGACACGCGAGGTGCAGCGAAATATGACAACAATATTTTTTATTTTTTATATTTTCTTGTCATATTTTGCCGAGCTGGCGTGTCAATATGATAAGGGCAAAATTACACTAAGGAGGATCAAATCATGCAAAAGCGATTTCTTACCATTGTCGTGGCCTTCATGCTCTGCCTGTGCGTGGGCAGTGCAACCCTTGCGGAGGCCTGGACCAACAACGCGGTCATCACCCCCATGCAGGCTTCCGGGGACTGTTGGATGTCTATTAGCGGAAAAACCGTCACCTATTCCGGCTCATCGCTATCCGCGAGCATCGAGGATCAGATATCGGTTTCCGTCTGTTTGCTCGAGTATAGGAATGGCACATGGTGTCAGGTAGGTCCCGGGGTCGGCAAATTGAATTACAATTCCGACTATGCCTATGCTTCCGCGAAGTATAAAGTCACAGGGGGGTATTATTACAAAGTATCGGCCGTTCACACGTCAAAGACCGGCTCTTACAGCTATTCCGGCACATCCGAAACGTCCGCCGTTTGGATTTCATAACGGCATTTTAAAGGGGACCAGGGGCGACGGAGCAGCGCATTGCTCCGTCGCCCCCCTTTTTCTTATTCAAAGTTAAGGTTCCTCAAAATATCGGCGATCTCGTCGATCAACAGGCTTGTACTTCTCATCATGACAGCGCCGTCCGGCATATAAACGGCCGCGAATAAAGAGCAATCGCCCATCACTCCCGCGTAAGCGGTCAGGCCGCCGGACAATTCCAGTTGCCGAACGCCCGGCTTATCGGCTGTCGCCATGTTCCCCCAGGATATGTCCGAAGCATAGAAGTTTTGCGCCAATATAAACGC
>JAEWMV010000119.1 GCA_023393045.1 Bacillota bacterium
GCCTTGTGGCGGTGCTTGCGCTCATGCTCGCGGTGCTGGTCTTCGGTGTGGAGAGAAACGGCGCCAAGCGCTGGCTGGAGGTGTTCGGCGTGTCCTTCCAGCCCTCCGAGCTCGCGAAGTTCGTGCTCATCCTCTATATGTCCGCCTTCATGGCGAAGCGGCCGCACCTGATGAGCAGCTTTTCGCGCGGGCTGGTGCCTATGCTCCTCATCGTCGCCCTGATAAGCGGCGTGCTGCTGTTGCAGATGAACATGTCCATGATGGTCATCGTGCTCATCACGGGCATCGTCATGCTCTACCTCGGCGGCGCGCAGGTCAAGCACCTGCTGCTGCTCGCCGCTGCTGCGATTCCCGTCCTCGTCATCGCTGTGATAAGCGAAAAATATCGCCTTTCCCGCGTGCTGATGTTCATCGATCCGTGGAATTCGGATCAGGACGGCGCGTATCAGCTGCGCCAGTCCCTCCTCGCGCTGGGCTCGGGCGGGCTCTTCGGGCAGGGGCTCAACTTCAGTCGGCAGAAGCTGCTCTTCCTGCCTTATGGGGAGAGCGATTTCATCTTTTCCATCATCGGCGAGGAGCTCGGCTTCATGGGCTGCATCGCGGTGATAGGCATGTACGCCTTCGTGGTGTACCGCGGCGTGCGCGTCGCCATGCGCTGCAAGGATAGGTTCGGCAGCCTCATGGCCGCAGGCATCACGGCAGTGCTTGGCATACAGGCGGCGGTCAACATCGCCGTCGCCACAAGCTCCATCCCGCCTACGGGGCAGACGCTGCCCTTCATCAGCGCGGGCGGAACCTCCCTCGTCATTTTCCTTTGCGCGATGGGCATTTTGCTCAACATCTCGCGCAACACGGAGTAGCCGCGGCGCCCCGCGAACGAAAGAAGCCCTCTTCGCATAAGATGGAATGTGCCGTTGTACGGCGGAGAGGAGAGGGCATGGCATCCATCGTAGTTTCCGGCGGGCGTCCGTTGCGTGGGAGCTTGAGCGTTTCGGGCGCGAAAAACGCCGCATTGCCTATACTGGCGGCAAGCCTTCTTACCAAAGCGCCCGTGAGGCTGGAACGTTGCCCGCGCCTTCGCGATGTCGACAACATGCTCGCAATCCTTACGGAGCTTGGCGTTGAGGCAGTCTGGAAGGACGGCGCGCTGGAGCTTGATTCCTCCAGGGCGCACAGCTACGTCATGCCGCAGGGTCCCTCAAAGGAGCTGCGTTCTTCCATTTTTATGCTGGGCTCCCTGCTCGGGCGTTTCGGCCATGCGGTATGCACGTTCCCGGGCGGATGCGAAATCGGCCACAGGCCGATCGATCTGCACATCAAGGGGCTCAAGATGCTCGGCGCGGATGTGCGCGAGGTGCACGGGCTCATCGTGTGCGACGGGGAGCACCTCACCGCCGCGGATATCCACCTCGACTACCCCAGCGTGGGCGCGACGGAGAACATCATCATGGCCGCGGTGGGCGCGGAGGGGGAGACGCTCATCCACAACGCCGCGCGCGAACCGGAGATCGAGGACCTACAGATTTTCCTCAACGCGCAGGGCCACGAGGTGAGCGGCGCGGGCAGCAGCACCGTGCGGGTGCTGGGGAAGCGCGTCGTGCCGGAGGATATGCCGGTAGAACACAGGATCATGCCGGATCGCATCGTGGCGGGCACGCTGCTTTGCGCGGCTGCGGTCACGGGCGGGGAAATCACGCTTACGGGGGCGGCCCCCGCGCACCTTGGCTCCGTCATCGCGAAGCTTCGCGAAGCGGGGTGCCAGATTTCCTTCCGCGGACAGAGCATAAAGCTCGTCGCGCCGGAGCGGCTCAGCGAAATCAAGCTGATTGAAACGCTGCCCTACCCGGGCTTTCCCACGGATATGCAGGCGCAGTTCTTCGCGCTCTGCTGCGTGGCGAGGGGCACGAGCGTGATCGTGGAAAACGTGTTTGAGAACCGCTTCAAGCACGGGGCGGAGCTGCAGCGCATGGGTGCAAGCTTCACGCAGAAGGACAGGACCATCATCATACGCGGCGCGGAAAAGCTCACCGGAGCGCGCGTGGTGGCAAGGGACCTCCGCGGCGGTGCGGCGCTGACCATCGCGGGGTTGGCTGCGGAGGGCGAAACCGTGGTGGAGAACGCGGAGTTCATAGACCGCGGCTACGAAAAGCTTGAGGAGATGTTCATGGCGCTTGGCGCGGATATACGGCGGGAGGCATAGCAGGGCTCGATGAACGGTGGCGGCGAAAGGAAAACGGGGCGCACAGCGAAGGAATTGAACCTGCGCCCGTTTACCGCGCAAAGTGACGCCGGGGAAGGGCTCGACATGTCCCTTCCGGCCGAGGAGCTCTTCGCCGCGCAGCCTGAAGTGCCGGACAAGCACCGGCGCGAGTACGAGGCGTTCGCCGCGGCCATAGAGGATGAGGAGAGCGAAGAGGAGGTCGTCCGAAAACCCCGCACGCGCGTGAAGGACGCGCGGAAGATGGACGCGCAGGAGCGCGGACGTACCCTTCGAAGCAGACGCCCGCTCACGGAGCGGGAGAAGCTTGCCCTCGCGCGCCAGAAGCGGTTCGCGCGCTTCATCTCGCTCTGCATCGCGGCGGTCGTCGCCGTCGCGGCGCTGCTGCTGCTGTGGTTCGTTCTCATCGTGGATCACATCGAGGTCGAGGGGAACGCGCGCTTCACGGGGGAGCAGATCATGGAATCCTCCGGCCTCACCACGGGCAAGCACATTTGGCTTTCAAACCTCGCGCACGCAAAGGCGCGCATCGAGGAGAACCCGTATATCGAAACGGCCGAGATCAAGCGCGTCTATCCGGACAAGCTCGTGATAGCCGTCACGGAGCGCGCGGAGGCCGCGGTCATCGTGGGCCTCAACACGCAGGCGGTCATCGACCCCAAGGGCTATGTGCTCTCCATCGGCGTGCGGCCGGATTACGAGGGCCTCATCAAAATCGCGGGCATGGGTTTTGGCGGATTCCACGTCGGCCAGAGGCTGGGCGAGGAATCGGATTTCAACTCGCGCGCGCTCGTGGCGCTGCTTGCGGCCATCTACGGCGCGGGCATAGAGGGGGACATTGAGCTTGTGGACGTGAGCAATCCCCTGAGCGTCTATATGACCGCCAAGAGCGGGCTTACGCTGCACATCGGGCAGCCGGACGATCTTGACAACAAGCTTGCAAACTACCTTGCCGTGCTGCCCAAGCTCGCCGGGATGGGCATGGACGCGGCCGGCACGCTGGATTTGAGCGCCATGGGCGATCCAGTGTACTCGCCCGAGGACGAGGGCAACGCGCCGCCCATAGACGGGAGCCCCTTGCCGGAGGATGGCAGCCCGCCGCCCACGGACGGGGAACCGGGCGCCTCGCCAAGCCCCACGGACAGCGCGCCAAGCCCTTCCCCAAGCCCGACGGACGACGGCGGGAGCGACGGGTTTTCCGGCTGATGCGCTCGCATATTGGCAACATTTGGTGGAATAACACGGCGGGGTCTTGAACAATATATGGTATATGTGGTATTCTTTTAATACTGGGATGGGTATATTTGCGTGTTTTTCGGCCAAACGGCCGCGCGCGGCGGCGCCTGTCCGGACGGAGGATGGATGAGCCAGAATACCGCTATTTTGGATATTGGCAGCTCAAAGGTGATTTGCCTTATCTGCGGCGACGATGGCAAGGACAACATACTTGTTCAGGGCGCGGGCATCCGGGAGTACAAGGGCTACCGCCGCGGCGCGCTGGAGGACGAGCAGAGCCTGTCCGACGCGATCATCGACGCGCTCTCCGCCGCCGAAACGGAAGCCAAGCACAGGGTGCGGGATATTTCCGTCGGCGTGCCGGCTCCGTTCATCAGGCTCATCTGCCACGAGGGAACGGTGGATTACGGCGGCAAATCCCGCCGCATCTCCCATAAGGATGTGGACGAGCTGATCAATGCCTCGCTCGATTTTGAGGCGCCCGCGGGGTATGAGCTCATCAGCAGCACGCCCGTGGATTTCACGGTGGACGGACTGCTCCGCGCGGATACGCCCGTGGGCATGACGGCCGCTTCCATGACTTCGAGCGTGTCGCATATCTATGTGGATATGCGCTTCAAACGCCTCGTGTCCGACGCGCTCCTGCGCGTGGAACTCGATGCGGATATGTACATCGCGGTGCCCCTCTCCGAAGGGCTCTTTGTGATTCCGGAGGAGGAGCGCGCCAACGGCGCCGTTTTAATCGACACGGGCGCGACCCACACGGACGTGTGCCTCATCAAAAACGCCGCGCTCGTGGACATGCGCACCATCGACGTGGGCGGCGGCCACTTCGCATCCGACCTGAGCTACGGCCTCGGGCTCAGCAGGGCGGTCGCGGAGAACGTCAAACGGCGCTATGTTTATTCGCTGGATTATCAGGACAGCATAGATACCATCCGGCAGCCCGGCGGCGGTGTGATGAAGGTGGAGCATGAAACCATCCAGTACATCATCGAGGCGCGCACGCGCGAACTCGCGCAGCTCATACGCGCCGCCATGGAGGAAATGGCCATTGCGGCGGATGGTTCCGTCAACGTCTATATGACGGGCGGCGGCGTCACGCTCATGCGCGGGAGCTGCGAGTTCATGGAGCATGAGCTGGGCATGCCCATACAAGTCAGGATGCCGTGGATGCCGCGGCTGAGCTCGCCCAATTACGCGAGCGCGTTTTCCGTGATGGATTTCGTGATGCACGCCACGGACGAGGACAACGCCGGCAGGCTCAAGGGTGCCGACATCAAGAAGAAAGCGTTAAGGAAGCTTCGGGACTTCTTCAAAATATAAGGAGGACATACATATGCCGTTCGGTCTGGATTTTGAAAGCAGCCAACCGGCCCAGCTCAAGGTGGTGGGCGTGGGGGGCGCCGGCAACAACGCCGTCGACCGCATGATTCAATATGGGCTGCGGGGGGTGGAATTCATCTCCGTCAATACGGACAAGCAATTCCTCAACCTCTCGCGCGCGAACCAAAAAATCCAGATCGGCGAGAAGGTCACGCGGGGGCTCGGCGCGGGCGCCGATCCCGAGATGGGGCGCAAGGCGGCCGAGGAGAGCCGGGACGCGGTGTCCGAGGCGCTCAAGGGCGCGGATCTCGTGTTCATCACCGCGGGCATGGGCGGTGGCACGGGAACGGGCGCGGCTCCCATCGTGGCGGAGTGCGCCAAGGAGCTTGGCATCCTCACCATCGGCGTGGTGACAAAGCCCTTCTCCTTCGAGGGCAAGGTCAGGATGAACAACGCCATCAACGGCATCACCAACCTTAAGGAAAATGTGGACACGCTCATCATCGTGCCAAACGACAGGCTACTCGACACCGGGCGGAATGTGAGCTTGACCGAGGCCTTCCTCATCGCGGACGACGTGCTGCGCCAGGGCGTGCAGGGTATAAGCGACCTTATCGCCGTGCCGGGGCTCATCAACCTCGACTTTGCGGACGTGCGCACCATCATGCGCGAGCGCGGCATGGCGCACATGGGCATCGGCATCGCCACGGGGGACGAGCGCGCGGTCAATGCGGCCAAGCAGGCGGTAGAGAGCGCGCTGCTCGAAACGAGCATCAATGGCGCGCGCGGCGTGATCATCAATATCTGCGGCGGCCCGGGTCTCGGCATGCTCGAGGTCAACGACGCGGCGGCCTACATACAGAACTACGCGGACGCCAGCGCCAACATCATATTCGGCGCGAGCATCGACGAGGAACTGGGCGACGCCATACGCATCACCGTCATCGCCACGGGCTTTGACTCCAAGGACGACAGGGCTACGCCCGGCAGAAAAGGCAATGTGCAGGAGCCGCCCCAGCGCCAGACCATCGGCCAGATGAAGAATGAAAAGAACGACAACCGCGGCCCGGATACGAGCTGGCTGGAGCGCCCGCGCCAGAAGAAGCCGGAATACACCTCTCCCTTGCCCGACGGCGAGGAGGTCACCCCGCATTTCACGAGGAAGGACCTCCCGCAGGAGGAGTACAATCCCAAGGAGAAGAGCAACCTCGATTTGCCCAGCTTCCTCCGCAACAAAAACGACGGGAAATAAGCAAAAAGCAGTGTAAAGCCAGCGGTCTTCGCAAAAGCGGAGGCCGCCGTTTTCGTATCGGCGCGCTTGGCGTGCCCTTGACAGGCCGCCGCCGGACGGCTATTCTGTAAAAAGCGATCCGTCCGCAACTTTCCGCTTCTGTAAGAATCATCAAACCGCTGTTTCGCGCCATAATCCCGGAGGGCGGATCAATAAGCGATTTTATAAATGCCCAATTCAATATAACGGAGGCTGTATGTATGGACCCGAAGAACTATGAACTTGCCGTGTCCCTTCGCCATGAATTGCACGCGCATCCGGAAGTGTCTAACCGCGAAACGTGGACGAAGGCGCGCCTGATGGCTTTCCTTCGGGAGCATACGCGCCTTGAGGTGGTCGATCGCGGCGCGTGGTTTTACGCGGTGCGAAAAACTACGCCGGACGCCCCAAAGATCGCCTTCCGCGCGGATTTCGACGCGCTGCCCATCGAGGAGACCATCGAATTGCCCTATGGCTCGAAAATTCCGGGCGTTTCCCACAAATGCGGGCATGACGGCCACAGCGCCACGCTTGCCGCCTTCGCGCTTGAGGTGGATAAACGCGAGGTCAAAAACAACATCTACTTCATTTTCCAGCATGCCGAGGAAACGGGGGACGGCGCGAAGGAATGCGCGGTATTGATTGGGGAAGAAGGCATCGACGAGGTATACGGCTACCATAACGAGCCCGGCGCCCCTTTGGGCGAGGCGATCGTGCGCAACGGCGTCATGCAGTGCGCCTCCAAGGGTATGAGTATGTTTTTCACCGGCGTGCCCGCCCACGCGAGCGACCCGGGCGTCGGCCGCAACCCGGCCATGGCCATTGCGCGGCTCATATCCGCCATTCCGGCCCTCATACGCCCGGAGGATCACCGGGGCATCGTGCTGTGCACGGTGATCAACGTTGAGGTCGGCGAGGTCGCCTTTGGCACCTCCGCGAGCAAAGGCGTGCTGCGCGTCACGCTGCGCGCCCAGTACGAGGACGAGCTGGACGCGCTTGAGGCGCGTATGGAAACGCTCGCCGACGGAATGGCCGCGGAATACGGCCTTGCGTATCGCGCGGAATTTTGCGATTATTTTCCGGAAAACCGCAACCACGACGAAAGCGTGGATAAAATCCGCCGCGTCTGCGCAAAGCTTGGCATCCCCGTGCACGATTTTAAACAGCCGAAGCGGGGTTCCGAGGATTTCGGCTATTTCACAAGGGCGACGAAAGGCGCGTACTTCAACGTAGGCGCGGGCGATGTGACGCCGCACCACACGGTGACCTACGATTTCCCCGATGAAATCATCCCCGGCGCTGTGGCCATCTTCATGGGCCTCGCGGGCGTTGAATGACGTCGCTTTCGCGCTGAAACGTCGATAATATCCCGCCCAGAAAGACGGTCTTTGCAGCGATAGATCGCATGCCACATCAGGCGCAGAATTGCGCGGGAATCCCGGGCGTGCTATATTAGCTTAAACATCATAGAGAGGAGTGAGCGACATGTACCGTCGGTTGATACGCAACGGAGGAATCGCAAACTGAATAGCGCCGGGCGGACAGCGCCCGGATGACGGTGACATTCTGCTTACATTACGGGTTGCTTTTGCTTACGCATGCAGCCCTTTCTGCCACAGGTATATTGCCTGTGGTTTTTTATCCTCAAAATACGATTAAGGAGCATCCTTCCCATGATGAAATTAAAGCACCTTTTTGCAAACACAGACCTCGCGCAAATGCTTTTTCGCAACTGGAACATCGCCCGGGGGCAGGAGCCGCATATTGAACATTTCAGGAGCTCGGCCAACGCCGTGTATACCCTCGCATGCGA
>JAEWMV010000155.1 GCA_023393045.1 Bacillota bacterium
CCCTCAATCCGAGGATGACCATCGAGGAGATCATCGGCGAAGGGCTGCGGGTGCGGGGCATGACGGACAGGGCCGAGGTGCGCCGCCTCGTCCATGAAGCGCTCAACAAAGTCGGCCTGACCGAGGAGCACGCCACGCGCTATCCGCATGAGTTCTCGGGCGGCCAGCGCCAGCGCGTGGGCATTGCCCGCGCGATGATCATCAAACCGAAAATGATCATCGCGGACGAGCCGATTTCCGCGCTTGACGTGTCCATTCAGGCGCAGGTGATCAATCTGCTCAACGACCTCAAGCAGGAGATGGGGCTGACGGTCCTGTTCATCGCGCACAACCTGTCGGTCGTCAAGTATTTTTCCGATACCATCGGCGTTATGTACTACGGCCGCCTCGTGGAGGTCGCAAACGGCGACGATCTCTATGAAAAGCCGCTGCATCCCTACACGCGCGCGCTGCTCTCGGCCATACCCGAGCCCAATCCGATTACCGAGCGCACGCGACAAAGGGTCGACTATGATCCCGAGCGGGAGCACGATTATTCCGCCGAGCATCCCTCCATGACGGAGGTCGAGAAGGATCACTTCGTGCTCTGTTCTCCCTCCGAGCTGGAGCGGTACAGAAAAGAGCTTGGCCGCTGAAAAATCGGCTTATCATAAGCCGCCGGGGGAAAAGCCCTGGACGAATCTAAACAACAAAGCCCGCCTCACTCCGGGGCGGGTTTCGTCGTATCAACAGGTGTTGAGGAGGGCTATTCGGACTGGGTCAGGTTGAGCGTGCGGTACAATCCCTCCTGCTCCATGAGCGTACGGTGCGTGCCCTGCTGGACGATCCTCCCCTCCTGCAATACGAGAATCAAGTCCGCGTTCTGGATGGTGGAGAGCCTGTGGGCGATGGCGATGATGGTCCGTGTGCCCGCAAGGGAAGAGATGGCTTTTTGAATTTCTTTTTCAGTCTGCACGTCCACGGACGCCGTAGCCTCGTCCAGGATGACGATGGGCGCTTTGCGCAGGATCGCACGGGCAATGGCCACGCGCTGCTTCTGGCCGCCCGAGAGGCGCATCCCGCGTTCTCCCACCCGGGTATCGTATTGCTGCGGCATATCCATAATGTCGTCGTGGATGCGCGCGGCGCGCGCGGCTTCCATAATCTCCGCCATGCCTGCCGCCGCGTCCGCATAGCCGATGTTTTCCGCAATGGTGCCGTTAAAGAGAAAGGTGTCCTGCAGCACGGGCGCAATCACCGAACGCAGGCTCTCCAGCGTCGCCTTTTGGATATCCGTCCCGTCGATGCGGATGGTTCCAAAGGTTGGATCATAAAATCGGGAGATGAGCTGGGTCAGGGTGGTCTTGCCCACCCCGGTGGGCCCCACCAGCGCCACCATCTGGCCGGGCGCGCAGGAAAATGTGATGTCCTTTAAAACGGGCATATCCTTTTCATATTCAAAGCAGACCGAATCAAAGGAAATGGCGCCTTTTACCTCCGCGAGCGGCTTTGCGTCCGGCGCATCCTGAATCTCGGGCGGAATATCCAGTATTGTCATAACGCGCTCGGCGCCCGCGTAAGCCTGCTGAACTTCTTCTAAGAGCCGGGCGAGGCCGGAAATGGGCGTATAAAACAGGGAGAGATAGAGCAAAAAGGCCACGATGTCGGATACGGCCAGGCCGCGATGAAAAGCCAGCAGCCCGCCAACGCCGACCACGATGACCGAGCCGATGGAGGAGAGAAATTCGACCCCCGGGTGAAACACCGCGCTCAGGTTGAGCGCGTGGAGCATGGCCTTGGTAAAGGCGCCTGCCTGGGCGCTAATCTGCCCGGTCTCATACTCCTCCTGCCCGAAGGACTGGACCTCGTGCATGCCGGAAAAATTATCCTGCAGCTTTGCGTTTAACGCGGCCAGCGCCTGCTGGGACACCTTGAAGTTCGGCCTGACTTTGGTCGCAAAAATCCAGCCGGCGAACAGGATGAACGGGATGGGAACACACACGAGCAGCGCTAGCTGCGTATTGATGAGCAGAAGAATGGCCATGACGCCCAGCACCGTAACCAGGTTTGTGACGATTTCGGGAATGATATGCGCGTAGAGCAGTTCGAAAGTCGCCGTATCGTTGACGACGCGGCTCATCAGCTCGCCGGTCTGCTTATTGCTGAAAAAAGAGGAGGAAAGGCTTTGAATGTGGGCGTATACGCGCACCCGCAAATCCTGCACCAGATTCCACGCGGCCTTGTGGGCGAGATAGTTGCTCAGATAGCGAAACAGGATGCGAGAGAGATAGAGGATTATAAGCAGCGCCGTCAGAGAGGAGATGGTATGCAGCGCGCTCTGGGTGATGCCCTGCTCCACAAGCCCCACCATGCCGGAAAGAATCTTCGGGGCGGCCAGATTGACAAGCGTAAGCGCAAAGGTGGCAAGGATGGCAATGATGTAGAGCGTTTTGTAGCGAATCGCCTCTTTGCCCAGTCTCCATAGCAGTTTCACACAATATTGCTCCTTTTGAGGTTTTATTTATTCTATCATAAATTCGGAAGGATTTGCACGCCGGGTCAAAACCTGAACCGCCCGTCCAAGCCCTGCCGGAGGTTTTGGGGCGTATTGGCTGAAAAGCAAAAATGAAGGGTTGGCATAATAATCAATTCAGGTTAATATGAATGTAAGTTAACTCGTGTTAATTATTTGGGTGTACTAAAGAAAGGGAAGAGGATGTCCGGTCATGAGTTTTCGGTGCGGGAGCGCAAATATGGCGATAGCCGCTGTAAGATCATGCTGGAAGTGCAAAAGAGGCTGACAAACGAGCCGCTGCATGCAATATTCGTCGAGGACATCTGCCAGGCTGCGGGCATTTCAAAGGAGGCCGTCGTTTATTACGCCGTATGAATACAGCCTGTTTGACGCCGAAGCGTTCGCCGCAGGAACAGAGCACAAGAGCCTTGCGCAAATCATTTCGCATTATGTCGGCGAGCTTGACCTCCCTGCGAAACGGGAAAGCATATGCAAATTGCTCATCGCGGTATTATACGGCGCGCCCGTTATCGTTAAGGCGTGCGCGCAGAGCAATGGCCTCGAAGCCGCCTATCAGGAGAATGTCGGCTTGATTTTTTGCGGGCTTGGCGCGTTGACTGATTTGCTGAAAATCGACGCGCAATCACGATAAATTCAAATTGAGGAGGCGATAACCGGATGAAAGCTTTACTCCTATGCGACCGGGAAAGCGGGAGCGTTGACGGGCTTGACCTGCGCATGCAGGTGCAGGATGCTCTGCAAAGCGCCGGATGCGAAGTGCGAAGCGTCATGCTAAGCTGCGACGAAATCCGCCCGTGCCTTGGCTGCTTTCAATGCTGGATGAAAACGCCCGGTCTTTGCGTCATGACGAATGACGGCGCCAACGAGATAGCGGGCTTTGAAATACGCTGTGATGTCCTGGTGCTGCTCTCGCGCATCACCTACGGTGGGTACAGCGCCGATATCAAGGCGTTCCTGGACCGCTCGATCCCCAACATTTCGCCTCTGTTTGAAATATACCACGGCGAAATGCACCATAAAATGCGCTATGAGCGTTTTCCCCTCTCGATTGCCGTGGGCTACGGAGAATCCACACCACGGGAGCGAAAGACTTTTCTTGAACTGGCACAAAGAAACGCATTGAATATGCGCCCGTCGAAGCATTATGCGTTTGCGATGCATTCCGCCGATGAAATACAGGCCGTCATGCAGGCGCTAAAGGACGTTTTATCAGAGGAGGTGCCGTCATGCGCAGCATTGTTGCCGTCAACGGAAGCCCCAAGAGCAAGGACAGCGCATCCGGCATATTTATCGAGCAGATCGGAAGCATGATCGGGAGCGAAATACCGGTTTATCAGGCCGTGCAGCTCATCCGGCAGAAGGACATCTCTCCCATGCTCGCCGATATCCTGAAAGCGGAAGTGCTGTTGTTCGTTTTTCCTCTGTATGTGGATTCTCTGCCCGCGCCGTTGATCAAAATCCTTACGCTGCTGGAAGCGGCGGCGAAATCGGCCGGCCATCCTTTGCCAAAGGCTTATGC
>JAEWMV010000175.1 GCA_023393045.1 Bacillota bacterium
GTTCCATATAAGCTCAACCCTCCTTCACGCCCACGGCTGCGCCCGCGCCCGCGGGAGCGGCGGGCGGCAGCTTTGCCGGCTTGGCTTTCTTTTTTCTGCTGTACTGGGAGCGTATGCGCGGATCCACGAACGCGTAGAGGATGTCCACAATGAGGTTCACCATGCTCTGCAGCATTGCGAGCACCAGCACCGAGCCCTGTATGAGCGGATAGTTCCTCGCCTTTATCGCGTCCACCATGAGCTTGCCCACGCCCGGTATGGCAAAGACCTGCTCGTTGACCACCGCGCCACCGAGGCCGTTGGCGAACTGGATGCCCACGATTGTCAAAATCGGGATAAGGGCGTTAATGAGCGCGTGCTTGAAGAGCACCACGCTTTCCACCTGCCCTTTCGCGCGGGCGGTGCGTATATAATCCTGACGAATGACCTCCAGCATGCTCGAGCGCGCGGTTCTGGTAATCGTCGCCACCGAAACCGCGCTGATGCTGATGATGGGCATGACGTAGTAGAGCGGCCCGTAGAGGCCGGACGCGGGGAGCCATTCGAGTTTTACCGAAAATAAGAGCACGAGCAGCAGCGCGAGCCAGAAGCTTGGCATGGTGATGCCCAGCAGCGCGAATATGCGCGTGATGCTGTCTATGATGCTGTACTGCCGCACGGCCGAGAGGATACCCACCGGCACGCCGATGAGCACCGCGAAGATGATGACCATGAAGGCCACCTTCGCCGTGACGGGGAGCCTTGAGGCAATTTCGTCCCACACGGGCAGCTTGGATACGTACGAGACGCCAAGGTCACCCTGGAACAGGTTTTTCATATAATTGAAATACCGTTCAAAAAAGCCTCCGTTGAGCCCCATCTCCTCCCGCAGCGCCTCAACCTGCTCCGGCGTGGCCAAATCGCCCAGTATCATCTGCGCGGGATCGCCGGGGGTGAAGTACATGAGGACGAAGATGATAAAACTGATCCCGATCAAAACGGGGATCATGATCAATAATCTTTTTGCAATGTAGCGTAGCATGTGGGGGAAACTCCTTTATGGAATTGCGGGGCGACGCGGCGGTAGATTATTGTGCAATTCTGCTTAGGCGGCCGGAGGAATGCCCGCCGCATAAGCGGGCATTCGCTCCGGTCGTTTCGTATTGCCTTAAGGGTCAATTCGCTCAGTTGCTGAAAACGATTTCCGCGAAATCGGGGATGCCCGTGGGCACGAACTCAAAGTTTTCGACGTTCGCGCGGCAGCCGTAGCCATTGATGGGGTAGGCCAGCGGCAGGATGTAGAGCTTCTCCCAGAGGTAATCCTGAAGCTCGCCGTAGATGGCCACGCGGTCATCGAGGTTGTAGGTCTGCACACCCGCATCGAGCAGGTCCTGCACGTGCTGGTCGTTGTGGCGCAGGGAGATGGTCCTCGAGAGCGGCCACGCGATGAGGGCGCTTGCGGGGTCCATGATGGTTGCGCTGTTGGCCATGACTGTCATGGGCAGCTCGCCGTTGTTGTTCATGGTGGTGAAAGTGGCGAGGTCGACCATGTCGATGGTGCAGGTGATGCCCACTTCACCGAGCATGTTCTGGATGATCTCGATGCAGGCGTTGTAATACTGCTGCTGGAAGGTGATGAACTTCACCTCCAGGCCGTCCGCATAGCCTGCCTGGGCGAGCAGTTCCTTGCTCTTTTCGGGATTATACTCCCACGGGCCGACCTTCTTATAGCCCGGGATGTCGCGCGCGATAAAGCTGTCTGCGGCGTCCGCCTGGCCCTGGTAGGCGGTCTTGGCGACCGCTTCGACGTTGATGGCGTAGGCGATGGCCTTCCTGACGAGCTCGTTGCCGTAGAGCTCCATGGAATTGTTGAAGCACAGGTAGGTCATGCCGGTGGAGGTGCCGGTGAGCATCTTCGTGTCGGGGTTGGAGGAGAGGCGCTCCCAATCCGTGGGAGAAACCTGGAAGGCGATGTCCACGCCGCCGGTCTCAAGCTCGATGGCCCTGGAGGAGGCCTCGAGGATGATGCGGAAGTTCATGCTGTCAAACGCCGGCTTCTCGCCCCAGTACTGGTCGAACGCCTCGAGCTCGATCCTGTCGCCCTCGACCCACTGCTTGAACTTCATGGGGCCGGTGCCGACGGGGGCGCGGCCGAACGCGTCGGCGCCCATGCTCTCGAAGGCGGCCTTGCTGATGATGGCGCAGCGGTAGCAGGCGAAGGCTTCCATAATCGGCGCGTACGCATACTGGAGCTTCACTTCAACCGTGGTCTCGTCGAGCGCCTTGGTGTTCTCCACATCGATCGCACCGAAGAGGGGGCTGGTGAAGTTGCTCTGCGCGCCGTAGGCAAGCGAGAAGATGACGTCCTCGGCGGTCATCTTGTTGCCGTCGTGGAAATACACGTCGTCGCGCAATGTGAGCTTGATGGTGGTGTCGTCCACGATCTCATAGCCCGTGGCAAGCCAGGGCACATACTCGCCGTTCACGTTCTTGAGCAGGGGCTCGTAGATGGCTTCGGAAGAGAGCGAGGTCGTGTCGTGCGAGGCCGCGTAGATGTCAAGCGTCTGCGGCTCGGCCTGGAGCGCGACGGTGAGCGCCTCCTTGCGGATGGGCTCGGGCGTCGCCGTGGGCTCGGTGCTGCCGCCGTCGGTGGAAACGGGCGCTTCCGTCTTGGGAGGGTTGGTCTGATTCCCTTCGTCCGTCTGCTGGCAGCCAACCAGACTTACGAGCATCATGAGCGCGATGAGGATGGTGATGATGCGTTTCATGGTTGTTTTCCTTTCGTTTCTTAAGTATTGGCTATCGCAGAGTTTTCTGCAATCTTTAATTTCAGGGTCCTAGATTCTGTCCCACTTCTCGTCGATGTCCTCCATGGCACGGTAGCCCTTGGCCATCATGAGCGCGTCGAGTATGGCAATGCGCGCCATGGCCTCGCACACCGGGTAGATGCGCGGCAGGAGGGACGCGTCGCGCCGCGTTATGGGGGAGAGCACGCCGTTGGTCATGTCGGCGACGTTGACCGCCCTTTGCGGCACAGACACGGTGGGCGTGGGCTTGATGGCAAGGCGCACGCGGATCTCATCCCCGTTGGAAATGCCGCCGAGGAAGCCGCCCGCATGGTTGGTATAAAACGCCACGCGGCCGGTCTTTTCATCCACATAGCTCTCGTCGTTACTCTCTGAGCCGAGCATGCGCGCAAACTCAAAGCCCGCGCCGATTTCAATGCCCTTCACCGCGCCGATGGACATGAGCGCGTGGCAGAGCGTGGCCTCGAGCTTGTCAAACACCGGCTCGCCAAGCCCGGCGGGCACGCCGCGGGCGATGAGCTCCACAACGCCCCCGCAGGTTTCGCCCTTGGCCTTGACGTCGAGGATATCCTCTATCATTTTGGGCGCGGCTTCCAGATCGGGGCAGTTGAGCTCGTTTTTCCTGTAGTTTGCCTTGGCCTGCTCGTAGGAGACGGGGCCGGCTTTGATGCCGTGGGACTCGGTGATGAAGGCGACGACGTCGACGCCCATCTTCTCGAGCACCAGCTTTGCGACCGCGCCGCCCGCAACGCGGCTCACGGTCTCGCGGCCGGAAGCGCGGCCCGCGCCCACCCAGTCCGCGTAATCGCCGTACTTTTTAAAGAAGGTATACTCCGCGTGGCCGGGGCGGATGCTGTCCTTATACTCGCGGTACTGGCCGACGTGGATGTCCTCAATGTCGTTGTTGGGCACGACGATGCCGATGGGCGCGCCCGTCGAAAAGTCGTTTTCCATCACGCCGGAGAAGATATAGACCCTGTCCTTTTCAAGGCGGGGGGAATCGAGCGGCGTCTGGCCGGGCTTGCGCTTGTCAAGCTCCGCCTGTATATCCTCCGCAGTGATTTTGATGCCAGCGGGCACGCCGTCCACGATGGTCAGCAGGCCGCCGTAAAGCTCCTTGGGGATGCCGGGTTTCTTTCTGAAACAGCCCGAATAGGATTCGCCGCAGGTAGTGACCCGAAACAGCCTTCCGAACGTATTACCCATCATAATGAATTCACCTCTTTCCGTTTCTTTTGGGTTATCCGTAAGCGTAAAATCGCTTATTCTTCCTTCATCTCAATGCGCGCGCCAAGCCGGGAGAGCTTTTCATAGAAGCCGGGGAAGGTGACGCCCGCGCACTCGGCATGTTCGATGGTCGTGCTTCCCTCGGCAAAGAGCGCCGCCGCCGTGAGCGCCATGGCAACGCGGTGGTCGTCGTGACTGTCGAGCGCAAGGCCCTTGAGCGGTTTTCCGCCACGGATGGTCATGGTATTGTCGTCATAGGTGATGTCCGCGCCCATTTTGTTGAGGGCTTCGCTCATCACCGCAACGCGGTCGGTCTCCTTGAGGCGCGTGCCGCTCACGTTGGTGAGCACGGTCGTCCCCTCAGCGATGCAGCCCGCCACGCTCATGATGGGCAGCGCGTCCGGCGTGGAGAGCATGTCGACGGTCGTCCCGCCAAGGGGCCTGCCGCCGGTGACGGTGAGCGTGCCCCTCTCTTTATCCTTCTTGATATCCGCACCCATTGAAATCAGGTAGTCAATCACCTTCATGTCGCCCTGCTTGTCCGCAAAGTCGAGGTTGGTGATTTCCACCTTGGAGCCCGCGCCCAGCGCGGATACCGCGGGGAACGCCACGCTCGACCAGTCGCTGGGGATATAGCGGTCAAAGGGCTTGTAGCGCTGGCCGCCCCCGACCTCGTACCACTTGAATTCTTTTTCGTCATACTCGAGCGAGACGCCGCATTTTCTCATCCAGTCGATGGTCATTTCGATATAGGGGGTCTCGCGCGGCTCGGGGAGCTCGATGCGCATGCGGCCGTCGCACAGGGGGGAGGCGAGCAGTATGGCGGAAGTCCATTGGCTGGTGACGCCGGACATGACCACCTTGCCGGCACGGATGGGGCCTTTGACGACAAAGGGCGCGGCCTTGGAGTTGCGCCTTGTGGTGAAAGCGGTCGCGCCGAGCTGGCGCAGCGCGTCGAGCAGCGGCTCGCTGGGGCGCTTCCTTATGGATTGATCGCCCGTAAAGACCACGGCGTCCTCGAGGAGCGCGGCCACGGCGGTCATAAAATACAGCGTTGTGCCGGAGTTGCCCACGTTGACGACGTCGTCCGGCGTCCGGAGCCCGTTTTCGGGGCTGGTGACGACCCATCGCTCGTCCTCCACCTCGCACTTCGCGCCGAACTGGAGGGCGACGCGCATGGCGCTCTTGCAGTCCTCGCTCAAAAGCGGGTTGCGGATGATTGACTGCCCGCCCGACACCATGGCGATGAGCAGCGCGCGGATGGTGTGGCTCTTGGACCCGGGCACGATGATGCTGCCGCAAACGGAACCGGGTTGTACGATTGCTTTCATTTCCACTCTGCCTTTTTCATGTATAATTTGGGCAAGCCTTAAGCCTGCTTTGCTTCCTCAAGCGCTTTTAGCGCCTCGGCGAACATGATGTCCGTCGGTTCGTCGACGCCCGTCCACAGCCTGAACTGCAGCGCGCCCTGATGCACGAGCATGCCGAGGCCGTTGAGGATTTTCGCGCCCGCTGCCTGCGCGTCCAGAAGGAACTGCGTTTTTTCGGGATTATACGTCGCGTCGAATGCGAGCTGGCCGGGGAGGAACGCCTGCGCGTCGATGGGCGACTCGCCAAGGTGCGGATACATGCCCACGCCCGAGCAGTTCATCACGACGCCGTTTTCGCGAAACGCCGCGCGTATCGCCTTTTTATCCGCAAAAGGTATGCTCCTTGCCACGGGGCCGAAGCTTGCGTTCATCTCCCTGACAAGCGCGTTTGCCGCGTCGTCAAAGAGGTCGGTGAGAACGATGGAGCTCACGCCCTTGTCCGCGAGCGTATAGCACAGCGCGCGCGCCGCGCCGCCCGCGCCGAAGCAAAAGAAGCTTTCCTGTTCCACGGGGCGGTTCAGTTCGGCTTCCAGCGTGCGCACGCCGCCTTCGCCATCCGTATTGTAGCCGACGAGGCGGCCGCCGCGTATCACAACGGTGTTGACCGCGCCGATTTTTGCGGCGAGCGGGTCGAGTTCATCGAGATATTCTATGACGCTGATCTTATCCGGCTTGGTCACGCCAAGGCCCGCGAAGTTCATAGAGCGCACCGCCGCGACGATGGTGCCGAGGGTTTCCGGGCGCGTTTCGACGGGAAAATAGCAATAATCGAGGCCGTGCGCCTGAAACGCCGCGTTTTGCATGCGGTTGGAGATCGACTGCCTGAGCGGGTTGCCCAGAAGCGCGACAAGCTTGGTATCGACAGAAATCATGGCACGGCTCCATTCTGCTTTTTTCTTTGCCGCATGCGCTTTTCAGGGCGCGGCAAAACAAGGTTTTAGGGGGTTCAAACTCTTCGCGTTGCGCACGAGAAAACGAGGTGCGATCGAGAGGGTACGCGACATGTTTTGAATTGCCTTGATTGTACCAGTCAACGACCATAGTGTCCAATACAGGCATTCGATGATATTATAGAGAAAATTAATCGATCCACGTTTTTTTTCATTATCCATATCGCACGCAAGCGCCTTTCTCTTTTCCGCCCATGACAGAACAGGTAATATATGATAGAATGATTCAATCAAGTTCAGGGTATTCTATGGTACTCTGCAGGAAAATCCGCGGTTGAGGAGGGATGATTATGACACTGCAGCAGATCAAATGCTTCACGGTGCTGGCCGAAACGCTCCATTACACCAAAGCCGCCAGCCTCCTTTTTATCTCCCAGCCGAGCCTGAGCTATACCATCGCGCAAATGGAAAAGGAGCTCGGCGTCGCGCTCTTCGAGCGGCAGGGCAAAAAAGTCAGGCTCACCAAGCACGGCGAGGCGTTCCTTCCCTATGCCAAAAGCTCCCTTGCCGCCATTGAAAACGGCAGGGAGTGCCTTGAGAGGATGACGCAGCCGAAAAACTCCGTCAACCTGGGCTATATTTACAGTTTGAGCTTCGATTTTCTCCCCTCCGTCATCAGCGGCTTTACGGAAAGCCACCATATGGAAAACCTGGCTTTCAATTTCTATATGGGGTTGAAC
>JAEWMV010000176.1 GCA_023393045.1 Bacillota bacterium
TCATATAGATGGTGTCAGCGATGCCGGCAAACACATAGCACACCACGGTGGAAATCGCCGCGCCCTGTATATTGATTGAGGGGATGCGCATGAGCACGAGCAGGGTGATGACCTTCAATATGAACCCGATGAAGAGGTTCAATACGGGCACCATCTGCTTGCCGAGGCCCTGTATCACCCCCGTCATGGACTGCACCATGGAGAGGAAGATCACGCCGACGCTCGCCGTGTGCATGAGGTCGACCGCAAGCGCGATCTCGGAATCCAAAAGCTTGGGGTAGAGCATGCGAAGGATGGGCTCCGCCAGCACGAAAAGCCCGGCCGCGCAGGGCATGCCGATGATGAGGGCGAGCTTCAATCCCATACGCGAAGCGTCCCGCACGCCGTTGAACTCGCGCCGCGCCATGCGCGAGGAAATGGCGGGCACAAGGCTCATCGCAAGCGCCATGGTCAAGACCCCCGGCATGTTGATGAGCGTGGTCACATAGGTGCGAAGGAGGGAATAGGCGGTTGTGCTCATTTCCTCCGTGTAGCCCAGGGATTGCAGCATGCGGATGATGAGCGCGCTGTCCACCATGCCTGTGAGCGGGCTGATCGACGCGCCTATGGTGATGGGGACGGCAACGAGCAGAAGTGTTTTGGATACCGCGCCGAAGCCCAGCTTTTCCCCGACGGAGGAGGCGCCCTTAGGCTCGAACTCCCTCTTCCTACGCCTGTAAAAAAGGAAAACCACCACGAGCGCGAGGAATTCCGATACGGAAACGCCTATGAGCGCGCCCATGGCGGCGTATTCCGGGCCCTTATCAAGCAGCTTGATGGCAAGCGTTAACCCTATGGCGAGCTTGCCGACCTGCTCCACGATCTGCGAGAGGGCGGTGCCCGTCATGCGCTGCATGCCCTGCAGATAGCCGCGGTACGCGCACATCACGCTCACGAACAGCAGCGATGGGGCGAGCGCGCGGAAGGAGAACACGGTTTCTTCAAGCGAGGTGATCTTTGCAAAGCCCTCCGCACCAAAATACATGATGAAGCTTGTGACGATGCCGATGACGGCGAGCAGCACGAGGGAAACGTTCAACACCTCGCGCGCGCTGCGGCGATCCCCCAGCGCGACGTACTCGCTCACCTGCTTGGATATGGCGGTGGGCAATCCGGAGGAAGAAATGACGAGGAGGAAGGAATAATAGGGATACGCCGCGTCGTAATAGGCGGCCCCCTCGGGGCCGACGGCGTTGGCGAAAGGAATGCGGAAAATCGCCCCGATTATTTTGACGAGAAGGCCGGCGATCCCCAGTATCGCCGCGCCCTGCACGAAAGAGTTCTGCCTTTTCTTCATAGCTGCTCCGTCTGTTTGCATGTCGCAAGCATTATATCATAATATGGGCGAGGCAATGAATATTTCGGCAACTTTTCAAAAATTGTTAAGCATTGCCTTTATTACATACTATTTTGTTGTATAATAAAAAAGTCAACCCATACGGAGGAAACGATTATGAAGATCGTCATCGACGCGAACGAGTGCGAGCTTAAGCACGGCGAAAGCCTGCTCGACGCGGTCAAAAAGACACAGCCCGGTACATTTTCATTGAAACAGCGCCCGCTTGCCGCGCAGATCGGCGGCGAGGTGTTCAGCTTGCGATATACGCCCTTTAAGGATGCGCACGTTCATCTTTTGCGCTACGGGGAGGAGATGGGCCGCCGCGTCTACGAGCGCACGCTCCAGTTCATCCTCATCACGGCGGTGAGGAAGCTTTTCCCCGGCGCGCGCGTGCTCGTGCACTATTCGCTGGGGCCGGGATTGTATATCGCAATCAACAAGGAGCCTGCGCTCAGCGCGCAGGACGTGCTCAGGCTTGAGAGCGAGATGCGCAACCTCGTGCGCGCGGCGCTTCCGCTCGAAAGAAAGAGGCTCGACATCAAGGAAGCCATCGCCTTTTATGAAAAGGACAGCCAGCTTGACAAGGCGAAGTTGCTTCGCTGGCGCAACTTCAATTATTTCGACGTGTATACGGCGGAAGGGCACATGGATTATTTCTATGGCGAAATGGCGCCCTCCACCGATTATTGCGATGTGTTCCGCCTGAAATATCACGACGGCGCGCTCGTCATGCTCATGCCGCGCTCGGACGAACCCGACGTGCCCTCCGATTTTACGGAATTGCCAAAGCTCGCCTACGTGTTCCGCCAGAGCGACGAGTGGGCAAAGCTCATGCGCTGCGACACGGTCAACGAGCTCAACACCATGGTGGAAAACGGCGCGGTCAGGGAGCTTGTGCGCGTGAACGAGGCGCTGCATGAGAAGAGCTACGCATCCATCGCGGATAGCGTCGTCACGCACGGCGCGCGCGCGGTGCTCGTCGCGGGGCCGAGCTCCTCGGGCAAGACCACGAGCGCGCACCGCATCGCGACACAGCTTCGCGTGCTGGGGCAGGACCCCATCATGCTCTCGCTGGACAATTATTATCTTGACCGGGATCTGATCCCCGCCGACGAGCGCGGCGAAAAGGATTTGGAGCATCTTAACACCATCGACGTGGAGCGCTTTAAAACCGACCTCGCCGCGATTTTGCGCGGGGAGGAGGTGGAGACGCCGCGCTTTGACTTCCTCACGGGCAAGCGCGCGCCAAAGGGCTTCACGGTGCGCGCGCGCGAGGGGCAGCCGCTTATCGTAGAGGGTATACACGGGCTCAACCCCGCGCTCGTGGAGGGCGGCGGCATCGACGAAGGCAAGCTCTTTCGCGTGTATGTGAGCGCGCTCACCACATTAAACCTCGACGACCACAACCGCATCCGCACGACGGACGTAAGGCTGCTTCGCCGCCTCGTGCGCGATTACAACACGCGCGGCGCGTCCATGGAGCGCACGCTTTCCATGTGGCCCAGCGTCAGGCAGGGCGAGGAGAGATGGATTTTTCCTTATCAGGAGAACGCGGACGCGTTTTTGAACACCACCCTCGTCTATGAGATCGCGGTGCTTCGCAAGTACGTCTATCCGCTTTTGAAGGAAGTGCCCGAGCAGAGCATCTGCTTTGCCGCCGCGCGCGACATCGTCAAATTCCTCAACTACTTCCTCGATGCGGACATCGAGGATGAAATACCGCCCACGAGCATACTGCGCGAGTTCATAGGCGGCTGCACATTTTATAAGGAGGACTGACATGCTGCGCCTCGTTTCATGGAACGTCAACGGCCTTCGCGCCTGCCTCACAAAGGGCTTTGCGGAGTTTTTTGATTTTATCGACGCGGACATCCTCGCCCTGCAGGAAACTAAGCTCCAGCCGGGGCAGACGGATTTTGCGCCCGCGGGATACCACAGCTATTGGCACAGCGCGCTGAAAAAGGGCTATTCCGGCACCGCCGTGTTTACGAAGAAAGAGCCTCTGTCCGTCGCCTTCGACCTGCCGGATATGGAAAGCCTCGGCTTCCCCAAAGAAGGCCGCGTGATCGCGTGCGAGTATGAGGATTTCTATTTTGTCGACTGCTACACGCCCAATTCCCAGCGCGAGCTGCTGCGTTTGGAGCACCGCATGGACTGGGAGGAGGCTTTCCGCGCATACCTCACGAGGCTGGACGAGCATAAGCCCGTCATACTCTGCGGCGACCTCAACGTGGCCCATCAGGAAATCGACATCAGGCATCCCGCCGCCAACCGCAGGAACGCGGGCTTCACCGATGAGGAGCGCGGCAAGTTCACGCAGCTTCTTGCCGCGGGCTTTACGGACAGCTTTCGCTATCTCTATCCTGATAAAAGGGACGCCTATTCGTGGTGGAGCTATATGAACAACGCGCGCGCGAACAATTCGGGCTGGCGCATCGACTATTTCGTCGTGAGCGACAGATTGAGGCCGCGTGTACGGGACAGCATGATTTTGCCCGAGGTCATGGGGAGCGACCATTGCCCCGTGATGCTCGAGCTTGAGGAAGTATAAGAAGCAAAGAGGAGAGAACGCATGGGTTATATCGATTTGAGGAGCGACACCGTCACGCGCCCAACATCCGCGATGCGCGAGGCGATGTACAAAGCCGAGGTGGGCGACGACGTTTACCGGGACGACCCCACCGTGAACGAGCTGGAGCGCGAGGCCGCGCGGATATTGGGCAAGGAGGAGGCGCTCTTCGTCCCCTCCGGCACGATGGGCAACCAGCTTGGCATTATGGCGCAGACGAGGCGCGGGGACGAGATCATCGCGGGCGCGGACTGCCACATCGTGATGCACGAGGTGGGCGCGGCGGCGGTTTTATCCGGCGTGAGCATACGCCAGCTTACCTATCCGAACGCCATTCCCGTGCCGGAGCTGATTGAGGCACACATCAGGCCGGACGACATCCACGAGCCGCCCACGGCCCTCATCTGTCTGGAGAACGCGCTTGCCAACGGGCGCGTCGTACCGCTCGGCGTGATGAAAGAGGTGCGGCGCGTTGCCGACAAGTATAACCTGCCCGTCCATCTCGACGGCGCGCGCGTGTTCAACACGGCGACGGCGCTGGGCGTGGATGTAAGGGAAATCACACAGTATGCCAACACCGTGTCCTGCTGCCTCTCCAAAGGGCTTTGCGCGCCCGTGGGGAGCGTCCTCGCGGGGAGCGGCGCTGTGGTGGAGCGCGCGCGCAAGTACAGGAAAATGCTCGGCGGCGGCATGCGCCAGGCGGGCATCCTCGCGGCGGCAGCGCTCATCGCGATCAGGGAGATGCCCAAGCGTCTGCATGAAGACCACGACAACACCAAGCACATCGCGAAGCGGCTTGATGAACTTCCAGGCGTGACGGTGGACGTAGACGCCGTGGAAATCAACATGGTGTTCTTCCACGTGGACAGGCCGCGTGAAGTCATTGACGCGCTGCCCGGGAAGATGCTCGAGCAGGGCATCCTTGTCAACCCCGAAGAGCTCGGTTACTTCCGCTTTGTGACGCATTGCGGCATAGACAGGGCGGACGCAGATAAGGCGCTCGACGCGCTTGCGCAGATCATCGGCAAATAAGGCCGTATTCATCAATAGAACAGCGATGGAGGTATTGCTATGAAAACATTGGTATGGGCGCACAGGGGAGCGTCCGCCTACGCGCCGGAAAACACCATACCGGCCTTTAAAAAGGCCATCGAGATGGGCGCGGACGGCGTGGAGCTCGACGTGCATATGAGCTCCGACAACAAGCTGATGGTGATCCATGACGAAACGGTGGACAGGACCTCCAACGGCTCCGGCCGCGTGGTGGACATGACCTGCCAGGAGTTGAAGCGCTTCGACTTTTCAAACGGCATGGCGGGTTTTGAAAACGTGCGCATCCCCACGCTCAAGGAGGTGTACGGCCTGCTCAAGCCCACGAACCTCACCATCAACGTGGAGATCAAGAGCGACGTGGTCATCTATTACGGCATATGGAACGAACTAATCAACCTTGAAAGGGAGATGGGGATGCAGGGGCGGATACTTTATTCCTCCTTCAACCACTTCGTGCTCATGAAGGTGCGCGAGCTTGAGCCCACGGCAAAAATCGGCCTGCTCTATTCCGAGGGCATGGTCGACCCCTGGGTGTACGCCAACCACCTCCACGCGGACGCCGTGCATCCGCACTATCTTGCGGCGCAGGGCCCCGGTGTGATTGCGGGCTGCAAGAAGAACGGCGTGGCCGTCCATGCCTGGACCTGCAACGACGAAAAGACCATCCGCGAGCTCGTGCAGTCCGGCATAGAGGCTGTGATCACCAACTACCCCGACAAGGCGCGCGCCATCATCGGCTAAGGGTCGCAAAGAAGAAGGATAAAACGAAAACATAAAGCGCGCGGAGAGCATGAAAGCCCCGCGCGCTTGCGCTCGTTCAAAGACGAATGAAAGCTCAGCCCTTATTCTCTCTCAGGCACGATTCAAAGACCTTGCGTACGTCCTCTTTTTCGGCATGGCCCTCGTGCAGCTTTTGCTTCTCCATATAGAAGCAGGGCACGTACCAATAATCGTACTTGCCCGCCTCGGCCCTTTCGCGGCTTTCGTCAACGAGCTCAATGTCGATATTGCAATAGCGCGGGTCTTCCGCGCAAAGCTGGTCGATGTACTTGCGCGCGAGTATGCAGTGCGGGCAGCCCGGCAGATAAAACAGCTTCAGCTTTTTCATATGGGTTTCCTTTCGTCGTCCTCGGGATGGTCTCGTCGGCTTCATCGCGCCCGATGGGGCGCGGCGGCGCCGCTTTCTCTCATCCTTATCATATATCACCGGGATGCGCGCTGGCAAGGTATGTGTTATAATGCGGAGGATATGAAAACGAGGAGCCGCTTATGACAAAAAAGCTCTATTACGACCATAATATCAAAGAATGCGACGCGCTCGTGCTTGCCTGCCGCAAAGGGGAGGACGGTTTCGAGGTGCTCCTCGACCAGACGGTGATCTACCCCGAGGGCGGCGGCCAGCTTTCCGACAGGGGCTTTATCGACGGCGCGGCGGTACCGTACGCCTTTGAAGAGGGCGAGGACATATGGCACCGCTGCGAAAAGGCGTTTGAAGAAGGCGCGCGCGTGCATGTGCGCTTTGACGAGGCGGTGCGCTTTGACCACAGCCAGCAGCACACGGGAGAGCACATGCTCTCCGGACTTGCGAGCAGCATGTTCGGCTGCGCCAACGTGGGCTTCCACATGGCGGAGGATTATGTGAGCGTCGATTTCGACAAGCCGCTTTCCGACGAGGAGGTCGACGCGCTCGAGCTTGCGGCAAACGAGGCGATACAGCGAAACGAGCCCACGGCCTATAAAATCGTGGACGCGGAGGTATTGGAGCAAATGACGCTTCGAAAGCGCGCCGCGGGGCTTTCGGGCGAGATACGCATCGTCTATACGGGCGGCGTGGATTCCTGTACCTGCTGCGGCACGCATACGGCGAGCGCGGGGGAGGTGGGCGTGTTGAAAATCACCGCGCACGCCAACCACAGGGGCGGCACGCGGATGTTCTTCCTTTGCGGCATGCGCGCCGTGCGCTCCATGATAAAGGATAGAGAACATCTTGACGTGATTGCGCGGCGCTTTAGCACCAAGCCCGAGGAGGCCGTGCAGGTGGTCGTCAAGCAGGGGGACGAACTCGCCGAGACGAGGCGGCTTTTAAAGCAGCGCACGGGCGAGCTTTTTGCCTACCGGGCGCAAGCGCTCTATCAAAACGCTGTGAAGGCGGGCGACGCCGCAATCGTTGTGGGTCTCGAAAAGGGCCTGAATATGCCCGAACTGGGCATGCTCTGCGAGCAGTTGCTCGCCTGCGGGAAGGCCGTGGCCGTGATGCTGAGCCAAACGGACGGCGCGCTCCTCTACCGGATGGCGCGCTCCACGGGCGTTGAATTGAGCATGAAGGAAGTCTGCCTCGCGGTCAACGCCGCGACGGGCGGCAAGGGCGGCGGGCGGGACGACGCCGCGCAGGGCAGCGCGCCCGAAAGAAAAGACGCCAAAGAAATTTGCGCGCAGCTTGAAACGTATTTGAAAAATAGGCTCAACGCCGCAAAATCTTCGAAAAAAACTTGACATCATACGTTGGCGACGATATAATGTGCTACGGTCAAGCAGAAGCCCCGCTTCTCACCCGCCGGCGAAACAGTCAGGCGCGGTCAAAACAAAAAAACATCGACGTATGTTGTTTGTTGTTTGCGGGCTTCGCGCCCGCAAATTTTTATTTTGGAGGTGTCCGAATATAGCCAGCCAAGAACTCTTGATCAATGAGGAAATCCGCGACAGGGAAGTCCGGCTCATCGACGAAAAGGGCAACCAGCAGGGCGTTGTCACCATCGACGTCGCGCTCCGGATGGCCGAAGAGGCCGACCTCGATCTTGTGAAAATCGCGCCGCAGGCAGCGCCGCCGGTCTGCAAGATCATGGACTATGGCAAGTATCGTTTTGAACAGACCAAACGTGAGAAGGAACAGCGTAAGAACCAGAAAATCATCGAGATCAAGGAAATAAGGCTCTCGGCGACGATCGACCAGCACGACATGGAAGTTAAAGCGAAGGCTTGCACCAAATTCCTCAAGAACGGAGACAAGGTCAAGGTTTCGATCCGCTTCCGCGGCCGCCAGATACGGCACGGGGACATCGGGCTGGAAGTCATGAACGCTTTCTTCGAAATGGTGAAGGAAAACGCTATCATCGAGCGCCCCGCCAAGCAGGAAGGCCGCAACATGACGATGACGCTCACGCCAAAGGCAAATTAAACTATTTCCAAGAGGAGGATGAATACCCCATGCCAAAGATCAAGACCCACAGGGGTGCAGCAAAAAGGTTCAGCCTTACCAAGAACGGCAAAATCAAGCGCTCCAAGGCTTACAAGAGCCACATCCTGACCAAGAAGGACACGAAGCGCTTGCGCGGCCTGCGCCAGACCGGCTATATCGCCGAGGTCGAGCAGAAGAAGATCCGCGAACTCATTCCGTATAAGTAAGGAGGAACAGGTAACATGGCAAGAATCAAAAGGGCGGTAAACGCCGTTAAGAAGCGCCGCAAGGTGTTTAAGCTTTCCAAGGGCTATTTCGGCGCGAAGAGCAAGCAGTACCGCGCCGCGTCCGAGCAGGTCATGAAGTCCATGGCCTACGCCTACGTCGGCCGCAAGAACAAGAAGCGCGAGTACAGGAAGCTGTGGATCGCGCGCATCAACGCCGGCGCGAGGCTCTGCGGCAGCACCTACAGCCGCATGATCAACGGCCTCAAGCTCGCGGGCGTGGACGTCAACCGCAAGGTGCTCGCGGATCTCGCGGTCAGCGACATGAACGCGTTTGGCGAACTCGTCAAGGTCGCCGATAAGGCAAGGGCATAAAACATTCAAAAAGCGGCGGCGCCGCTTTTTGAGCTTACGCGCTTTGCCTGAAATGCTCCGCATTTCCGGGCGGCCCAGCGCGAGAAGACCGAAAGCCTGCGGCTTTCATCCGTTTCGGCGTACACGCCGCCGAAGCCGGATTATCGTCAAGGAGCTGCGGCCCCTTGACAATCCCCATGGTTATAGTTAAACCGGGCGGATGCGTAATCCGTCCGGTTTTTATAAGGAGAAGCCATGCTCATTGAAAGCACGCGCAACGAAAGGGTGAAGCTTGCCCGCGCGCTCGACTCCAAGAAGGGCCGCAGCGAGCAGGGGCTTCACTTCATAGAAGGGGACAAGCTCGTGCGCGAGGCGGTCGTATCGGGCGCGCAGATTGCGGAAGCCTTCATCGAGGAAGGCCACGATCTGATGGCGGCGGTGCTCGAGGGGAGCGGCGCGAAGGTCCATGCCGTCACGCGCGCCGTGATGGAGAGCCTTACGCATACCGAAACGCCGCAATGGGTATGCGCCACCGTGAGAACTCCTGCTAAGGAGCTGCCCTCATATTACCCGGCGGGCCTCGTCGTGGCGCTCGACGGGGTGCAGGACCCCGGCAATCTCGGCACCATCATCCGCACGGCGGACGCCATGGGCGCCGCGGGCGTGCTGCTGGGCGAGGGCTGCGCAGACCCGTATGCGCCAAAGCCGCTTCGCGCGGCGATGGGCTCCGTGTACCACCTTGACCTATGGCAGGGAACGCTTGCCGCCGAGCTTGCGCGCATGAAGGAGCAGGGCTTTGCGCTCGTATGCGGTCACCTCAAAGGCGAAAGCGTTTTGCCCGAGCCGGGGGAGAGGTGCGCGCTTGTGATAGGCAGCGAGGGGGCGGGCGTTTCCGACGAAGCGGCGGCGCTGTGCGATAAATACAGGCTGCCCATGTACGGTTTCGCGGAATCGCTCAACGCGTCGGTCGCGGCGGGCATTATCATTTATGAACTGGCGCGCAGGATGCATGAATCTTAAGCGTTTGTAAACAAATGTCAAACACGCGCGAGGCCGCTTGAAAAGGCGGCCTTTTCTGTCTAAAATTGTAACTATGAAAAAACTGGTGAGCGTACTATGCGCTGTTATCATACTTGCCCTGCTCCTGCCCACGTCCGCGCTTGCCGAGGGCGACGGGGAGGCGAACGGCGTTTACGACCCGTTTGCGCCGGAGAATCAGGATAACGGCGTCGCCCCGGAGGAGCGCCACACCTACGACCCGGAGGTGGGCTTCCGCCCGTATTCCCTTGCGGCCTCCACCGACCCGCGCTACGTCAACGTGCTGCTTTCCCAAAATAGCCACACGAGTTCTACGGTCACCTTCACGGGCAATTACGCCCTTTGCGACGCCTCCGATACGCCTGTTTTTCAAATCACAAGCGACTATGCCTATACCATAACCCTCAACGGAACGAACATTGAGCTTCGCGTGGCGGACGGCGCGCTGCTCTATTCCGCCTCTGCGTTTTATTTCAAGGAATACGCGCCTCCCGCGGGACTTGACTACAACTATTTCAAGGTGGCGCAGGTATCAAACGGCGATTCACCGTCGGATCGCATCTACAAGGGGGAATTAAACTGTTACTTTAAAGCCAAAAGCGGCTCGTATTCCGGGATGTGGGCAGGGATATACCTCGTCAACCGTGTTTACACCGAGGAATACCTAAAAGGCGTTTTGCCCGCGGAGATGGGCTCCGGCAGAGCGACGGCGGCGCTGCAGGCGCAGGCGGTCGTCGCGCGCAACTATGCAGTGAAGTCGAAGCGCACCGACGGGCGCATATTCGACCTGTACGATTACAACGCGAGCCAGGTCTATTTCGGCCTCTATGTATTTGACGACACAAGCGCTGCCGTGGACGCGACGGCGGGCAAGGTACTCACCTACGGGGGCAGCGTCATCCGCGCGTACTATTGCAACACCAACGGCGGCTATACGGAGATATCCACCAACGAGTGGACGGGCGAGGGACAGAGCGGGCCCGAATCCGTGCGCTATGACGAATACGATTTGATGGCGACCGCCTATGTGGAGCAAGTGACCATACCGGCAGCGTTTACGCCCGGTAACACCTACATGACCTCCCTAATCACAAATGCCCTAATCCCCGCATTATTGCCTACATATCCCGGGCTTACGGTAAGCAACGTTACCTTTACTTCCGTCTCCATGGCAAACGGCGCGTGTTACGACGCCGCGTGCCGCCATCACGACGGCGTGGACGCGACCAAGATATGCACACACTTCTGCTCGATAGACTTGACCTTCACGGGCGTCGTCGCAGGAGGGACGGCGATTATCACCCCTGTCGTCATCAACCTGAAGGATATCGATTTCTATATCAATCCCGCCAACGGCAGGCCTTTGGGTTTTTTCACGCAGTCACGTCTGAGCCACTATTGGCTCATAGAGAATAAGGACGGCGGTGGTACTGTCGTCAGCTACACCATCCGCCACGCTCGCCACGGCAGCGGCGTAGGCCTTTCCCAGCAGGGCGCCATCGAGCGCGCGAAAGCGGGACAAACCTGCGCGCAGATACTCGCCTTCTATTTTCCGGAATGCACGCTGGAGCAGCATTCCGCCCTCACCGCACCGGACGCGCTTACGGACATTTCCACCGTCACGTTCGCAGAAAACCGCGCGGTGCTCGGGCACGATGCGTATGTGTACGCCAAATCAAACGCCAATTCGCTCATTCTCGGCATACTGCCCGCGGAGACTTGCGTCACCATTACAAGCTCAAACGAAACATGGGTCAAAATCAATTACGGCGCCGGCTCGGGCTATTTGCAGAAAACCGCGCTGAACAGAACGTTTACAAAGGCCGCCGTCACGAATATAGTAAGCTCGCTTACCGTGCGCAACGCGCCGAATGCGGATGCAGGCGCCATCGGCACGGCGTATCCGGGCAATGTGTTCGTCCTGCTCGACGATAACGCGGCTGCGGCGTATCACAAAATCAGCTTCAGCGGCCAAACGGGCTATATCTCCGCGCGCTATTCAAAGCTGCTCACGGCCGACGCGGCGGGGGACGAAGCGGGCTTAACGTCCTACCCCATCAGCGTTGCCATCCCCGCGGGCTATACAGACACAAAGCTGTGGGTGGACGGTGTGCCCTATCAGGGTACGGTGCAGGGCGGCACCCTCACGGCGCAGGTATACACCAACGTAGCGACCAACGCGGTGATGTACTTTTACAACGAGGCGGCCACGCCCAGAGGAATGAGCGTTTGGCTCTTATCCTATAGCGGCGGCACATATACGGCAACGCCCGTGAGCGGCTTTACGGATCTATTATCCTATCACGGCTTTTCCGCGAGGATCACGGGGGAAAGCGGCATCCGCTTCAAGAGCGGCATCGATCAGAATGTAAGAAATACGCTGATAGCGACCGGAATTTCCGGCTATAGGCTCGTCGAGTACGGCACGGTATCCTTCCACTACCCGCAGTACTATGACTCGTATCCGTTCGTCATCTGTGAGAACGACGAGCTTCCGACGGGATACGGAAAATCGTACTGGAAAGAAGGCAGCACGACCTATGATTTCATTGTCGAAACGGTTGACGGGCGCATACGCTTCGCGTCCGTGCGCGTGGGCATCGACGATGCGAATCTTGCGACGGAGTTCATTTTCCGTGCTTACATCAAGCTAACAAATGGCACAAAAACCATTATTCTGTACGGTGCGCCCATGACGAGAAGCATCTATACTATAGCTAAGTATTATATGGATAGGGGCGATTATGCAAGCGATTCCCCGGAGGGAATTTTCCTCAACAGAATCATAAATTATGTTGAGAGCCATTGATGGGAGTTGAACGAATGAGACAATCGAGAAAATCATTAAAACTAATCATCACGATGCTCGGCACGGCGCTGGCCGCGTCGCTCATCGTAATTGCCATATTGCTTTTGAACAATGTGCAAGGGCCTTCCGAAGTTAACTTGGGGGATTTCATCTATGACGACCCGGCGGACGGACTGCCGCCGGTGCGCATCCTCTCCGGCATGGTCCAGTATCAGAGCGACGCGAAAGAATGGCTTGACCTTGTGACGCTTGCCGAGCTGTTTGAAAAGTACGGCGGCAACGTCGCAACCGCGCTGCCCACCGAAACGCCGCGGCAAACGACGCCGCCCGCAGTGTCAAACAGCCCGACGGCCACGCCCGGCACTTCACCCTCGCCTACACCGTCGCCCACGCCTACGCCGACAGGTACGCAGAAGGCCACAAGCAGCCCGAAGCCGAGCGCCACGGTGAAGCCGACGACTACGGTAAAACCCACTACCACGGTGAAGCCGACGACCACGCTTCCGCCCGTTACCCAAACGCCGCGGCCTTCAACCGCCGCTCCTACGACGCAGAGACCTTCCACGCCGAATCCCACGACCGCACCGCCGACGCAGACTCCCGGCGGAGGAGACGGCGGAGATATTACGCCCGCGCCCAGCGACGGCTACGGTGGAGATATGGATTAATTGGGCTATCGTATCAAAAAGGGAGGCATTACGCCTCCCATAACTTTTGCCAATTGAATTTCACGCGTAATCCGCGAGCAGCCTGGGGATGGAATCGGAAAATGCCTGCGCGATGAGCTCGTAGCCTTCCTCGTTGGGATGGATGCCGTCGATGCACATGAGCGCGTCGTAATCCGCGCGGGCGAGGAAAGGGCTGCGCGCGTCCACGAGCGGCGTGTCCGTCTCCCTGGCAATTTCCGCAAGCGCGTCGGAATAGCTTTTGTGAAAATCATGAATCACCTCCGGCTTGCCCAGCCATTGGAGGATGCGGTTGCGGTCGTTGCCGTTTCGCGTGAGGAAACTTAAGTACTTTTCGGAAGCGATGGGGGGCAGCGTCATCAGCACGGGCCGCACCTGCGCCGCGCGCAGATCGCCTACCATCGCGCGGCAAACGTCCTTGAAATGCTCGAAGCGGGTGAGCGGCTCGTGCTTTTCTTCGGGATGGCAGCTGATCTCATTCCATTTGAAGTTGCTGTCGTTTCCGCCGAACTCGATGAGCGCGAAGTCGCAGTCCATGCCAGCCTCGATATCCTGCTTGAGCAGTTGATATCCCTTGTCTATGGTGATGCCAAAGCGCGCGCGGTTGTCCACCT